>SKOL01000344.1 GCA_007120055.1 Anaerobacillus sp. | reverse complement strand
CAGATAAAGCACTACAAAAGAAAGTCGCTAAAGGAGAACTCGCAGTAGCAAAAATCCCAAAACGTTATCACGGCTTTCCGTTACCAGTACCAAGACTTAAGTGGTCAGGCAATTGGCGAAAACTTCTCAAAAAAGAACGCGTTCCGAGACCGATCCTAGAGTGGCTCGCAGCTAGAGTCAAAACGAAACAACAAGCCTTTTTATTCGTCCCTTCTATTGCCGTGCTGGAACAACTCGTGCCCATCCTCCAATCACAGTTTCGCTCTCTTGAAGGTGTTCATTCCGAGGACCCACACCGTCGTGAAAAAGTACAAAAGTTCCGCAACAATGAAATTCAACTATTAGCAACGACGACAATTTTAGAGCGAGGCGTCACCGTCCCGAACATTGCCGTAGCCGTTTATGGTGCCGATGATGATGTCTTCACTGAAAGTGCACTCGTACAAATTTCCGGCCGTGTCGGCCGCAGTGCGGACTTTCCAAGTGGCGACATCGTCTTGTTCCACTACGGCAAAACCGAAGCAATGCTCGATGCCGTCGATCATATTGAAAAAATGAATAGGTTAGGAGGGTTTTGATTTAGTTGGTCTAGTTGGAAAGTAGAAGCGTTGAACGGGTGGATAGTTTTGATTTTTTCTCCTTTCTGCCTTTTCCAACTTACCAACTTTTCTACAATCAAAAAAAGGGGGTCCTTCAAATGCATTGTTTATGCTGCCATACTCACTTTTTCGAAAAAATTAGCTGGGAATACGTATTCGCCAAAGCTCCATCCTCACCAATTTGTGAGCAATGTAGTAAAAAGCTAGAAGAAGTTACAGGTGAGATTTGTGAAAAGTGCGGTCGTCCTTTCTCCGCTCTAGATCCGCAATTTCGCGAAAATAACTTATGTGTAGACTGCGTGAAGTGGAATGAACGAGATAGCGCATTAATGAAAAATCGTTCCTTATATGTGTACAATGATTTTTTACAAGAAGTAATTGCGAAGTGGAAATATCGTGGTGATGCTGAGTTAGTAAAACTATTTACAGAACAACTTCAAAAGTGCGCGAAGCAATTCCAAGTGGATCTCGTCGTACCAATTCCGTTAAGTGAAGAACGGTTGTACGAAAGAAGTTTTAACCAAGCGAAACTGTTAGCTGAGCAGTTGCCTTATCCTTTACTCGAGGCGCTCACTCGCCCGGAAAGCTCATCAAAACAAAGCAAGAAAAGTCGTAAAGAACGCTTAAATACAGAAGAAAGGTTTCAAATGGTGCCATCCTTTCTTTACGACTTACAAAACAAGTCAGTACTCCTCATTGATGACATCTACACGACGGGTGCGACTTTGCATGCAGCTGCAGATGTTTTAAAGGGAAACGGTGCAACAAATATTTTCTCTATTACCGTTGCACGTGGCTAAATACTACTTTACCTTCAACTGTTAATTTATTCGTACAAGAAGCTAATTCAATAGACTGTTTACAATATTTTTCAAATCTGATTTCTTCACACCCTTTTCGATGGCTTCGCTGTTACGAACGACCTGGTCATGAACCATCGTTAGTTTGGCATCAAGTTTGTCCATACAATATTCAAGCCCATCCATGCGGCTTTCCAAATGATCTAACCTACGATCAATTTGGTCGAAACGCTCCGTAAAGCGCTTGTCCATTTCAATTAATTTTTCTAAAACTAAATTTAATTGACTCATTACTTTTCACCCCTTTCTTCTCCTATAGTATACCACAAACTTCAATTTGAGTGAAGAACAAATGTTCGTTCACCTCTAAAAATCTTGAAGTTGTCGGTCTAAATGTGCCACTTTTAACATAAAACTTTATGCCTATATTGTGTTATTTTCGTCTTTTCGCTTATCAATAAGCGCCATCTACCGATATAATAAATATAAGTATAATTTTCGGAAAGGTTAAGGAGAATTTTAAAGATAGGAGAGACGGATATGGGGGACCTACAAAATTGTTCGCGCTGCGGAAAGCTATTCATTAAGAATTTACGCGATGTTTGCCAAGATTGCATACAAGAGGAAGAAGGACAATTTCAAAAGGTTTATCAATTTGTACGAAAAAAACAAAACCGAATGGCTTCGATAAAAGAAGTTGAGCAAGGCACTGGTGTAGAGGAAAGTCTTATTATTAAATTTGTTAAACAAGGGCGGATTAGTGTTCACAGTTTACCTAATCTTGAATATCCTTGTGAGTCGTGTGGAAGAATGATTCGTGAAGGTCGAATTTGTGATGTGTGTAAAGGCAATATAAAGTTAGGGTTAGATCGTATTGACAGTGAAAAAAGATTTGTTGAACGTAAAAAACGTGAAGAAATGAATAAATACACGACGTATCATTCATTGAACGGTAAAATAAATAAAGATAAAAAATAAATAAACTTGTTAGTGTTAGCGAAAATGTAGGAGTGACCGTTAGCTTTTCAGCTAGCGGTACTTTTTTATACAAATAAATTCGCATTTTAACTAAACTACAACTTTATTTTTGACGATAATAATAAAAAGAAGTTCGTGACAACCAAAAGAGGTGAAAAGGATGAAAATTAATCCGTACAATAATATCCAAAACATTTACAATAAGCAAATAAACAAAGCGCAGCCAAAAGGCGAAGTAGCTAAAAAGAAAGATCAGTTAGAAATCTCTGCAGAGGCAAAATTGATGCAGCAAGAATCAAAGATCGTGACAGAGCGCCAAGAAAAAATTGAATCATTAAAGCAAAAAGTTCAGTCAGGAGAATACAAAGTTAATTCTGAAGAAGTGGCTAGAAAATTTTACGACTTTTGGAATGAGTAGAAGAGGTGAAAAAAGATGTCAACGAAGTTAATCATTGAAAATATGAAAACTTTAGTAGGAATTCATCATACGTTTAATGAACTGGCCGAAGAAAAAACGACATGTTTAACAAAAGGAGACATCTCTCACCTCAAGTCACTTATGCAAAAAGAAGCAGTGCTAATCAAGCAACTTCAACGTGCTGAACAAGAACGACAGCGTCTCGTCTTTTTCTTCATGCGAGGTAAGGGATTACAAACAGAGAGCGGAACATTAACAGAACTACTCCCACACGTACAAAATGAGGAAAAAGAGCAACTACAAAGTTTGCAAAAACATTTACTAGAAGAAATCAAACAATTAAAGCAACAAAATGAACTAAATCAAAAATTACTCCAAGATTCGATACGCTTTGTCAACTTATCCCTTGATGTATTACAACCTGAGCCAGAAGCAGGAAACTACGCTCGACCGGATAAAGCTGAAGATGAGCCACAAGGACGCTCCATCTTTGATTCGAAAGCGTGAGAAAGTGGGAAAGTTGGAAGGTAGGAAAGTAGAAAGTAGAAAAAGTAGAAGAGTTGGAAGGTTGGAAAGTTGGTAAGTAGAAGAGTTGGAAAGTAAGAAAGTAGAAAGTAGAAAGTTGGAATGTAGAAAGTGGAATAGTTGAATCGGTTTGGTAGCTGAGTATATTTTTCACGCTTCTAACTTACCAACTTTTCTACTAATCTACCCAACCAACTAACCACTAACCAACAAACCAACTAGTCAACCAACTAACAAAACGGAGGTACTAAGATGCAATCGACATTTCACGGCTTAGAAACGGCACGCCGTGCTTTATATACACAACAAACGGCCTTGCAAACAACTGGTCATAATATTGCGAATGCGAATACACCTGGCTACTCGAGACAGCGAGTTAACTTTTCAGCAACAACCCCTTTTCCTGGTGTGGGATTCAACCGACCGGATATTCCTGGACAGGTCGGCACAGGAGTTGAAGCGGGGGCGATTCAACGGATACGTGAAAGTTTTTTAGATATGCAATATCGCAACGAAAATAGTAAATTTGGCTATTGGGATTCACGGCATAATGCTTTAGAGCAAATGGAAGGGATCATGAACGAGCCGACAGAAGATGGAATCGCTAACACTTTAGATCGGTTTTGGAATTCTCTCCAGGACTTATCGGTCCATCCAGAAGATTCAGGGGCGCGGTCTGTTGTAAGGCAACGCGGAATTGCTTTAGCAGAAACGTTTAACTACACAGCAGATTCATTAATGGCGATCCAACGAGATTTGAAAGTACAAACGGATGTAGCCACAAAACAAATCAATTCACTCACCAAACAAATTAATAGTATAAATCTCGAAATTTCCTCAATTGAAGCTAACGGCTATTTACCTAATGACTTATACGACGAACGTGATAATTTAGTAGACGAGCTTTCTCAGCTTGTAAACATTAAGGTAGAACCGGTCAGAAGTGGTGGACAGGCACTAGATATTGCTGAAGGGAAATATACGATAAAGTTAATCGATGACAATGGTCGCGATATGGGGATTACATTAGTAGATGGCCAACGTTTAACTCATAATGAATTTTCGATTAAATATGATGAAGAAACAGGCCTCGTAGATAAAATTAGAATTGGCCCAGAAGGCTTTAACGAAGATACGACGAGCGGAGTTAAAGAATTGAACGTTGAGGACTTTAAAGCGACTGGAAAACTTAAAGCAGATCTCGAATCGCATGGGTACCTTGGGAAAGACGGTTCAGAACGAGGGATCTATCCGAACATGCTCCAAAACCTCGATACGATGGTTTATACATTTGTTCAAGAGTTAAACCGCGTTCATCACGAAGGTTGGAGTTTAAATGAGATCAAAGCCGGAGAGAAAGGTGACCCGATTGACTTTTTCACATTTAGTGGTGAGCCTTTAGCTACTGATAACATGAAAGGTGCAGCTTTAAGGCTAAAGGTATCCGATGATATTTTAGGGGAATTAGATAATATTTCAGCTTCCCTTGATGGCTTTTCCGGAGACGGAGCCAATGCGTTACAACTTGCTAGCGTTAAAGATACGATGCTTAATTTTGGTGGAACAACGACAAATGTGCATAGTTTCTACCAAGGAATGATTGGTGATATGGCCGTGAGTACAAACGAAGCCGAACGAATGGTGCGCAACACCGATACATTACGTCAATCCGTCGACCAACGCCGTGAAAGTATTAGTGGCGTATCGTTAGATGAAGAAATGACAAACTTAATTCAGTTCCAACACGCCTTCAACGCCGCTTCGAGGTCAATAACCGTCGTAGACGAAATGCTCGATAGAATTATAAACGGTATGGGAGTTGTGGGACGATAGTTTGCAATTTAAAATGTAAAATTCAAAATTAATGAAGGTTATGCTCCGAAGCGTTAGCTTTCAACCAATTTTTAATTTTAAATTGTGAATTGAAAAAGGCCACCAAAGCATGACTTTCAAATAATTTTTAATTATAAATTGTGAATTGTAAATTAAAGTAAGTAGGTGAACGGAAATGCGCGTCACGCAAGCGATGCTTTCAAATAATACATTACGTCATATGTCGAACAGCTATCAGCGTCTAGGCAATTTGCAAGACCAATTAGCGACAGGGAAAAAAATTAGCCGTGCTTCTCAAGATCCTGTTGTTGCGATGAATGGAATGCGTTATCGTACTCAAGTCACTGAAGTTGAACAATTTAAACGCAACTTATCAGAAACATACAACTGGTTGGACACAGCTGATGCCAGTCTTGACAAAGTGACACAAGCGATGCAACGCTTAAATGAGCTTGCTGTTCAAGCGTCAAATGGTACGTATGATTCTTCACAGCGCGAAAATATTCGTATGGAAGTTACCCAAATACGTGAACACCTAGTATCTTTAGCGAACACTCAAGCGAATAATAAGTACATTTTTAACGGGACAGATACGATTAACCCTCCAGTCGATGAGGGGGCAGTAAAAGAAGCTTTTGAGGAAGCGTTAGCTACAGGGGAAATTCCACCTTTAGAAGAGGCGGTCTCGACAAACAGTGGCAACATTGAGTTTGAATTGTTAAAAGGGACTAAAGTTCCTGTAAATGTTAATCCGAAAAACGTCTTCTCAGAACAGTTTTTCTCTGACATTATTTCATTAGAAAAAACGTTAAATGATCCTAACTCTACCCAAGAAGATGTTAGTTCATTTATTAATGTCATCGGTGGTCATATCGATAACATCGTCAATGAACGAGCCGAACTAGGTGCGCGCTTAAATCGAGTCGAAATGATTGAAAGTCGCGTTAACGAACAAGAAGTTATTGCGAAACGAATTTTATCAAATAATGAAGACGTTGATGTCGAGAAGGTAATCATTGAACTTAGATCGCAAGAACTCGTTCATCAAGCAGCACTTTCATCAGGAGCAAGAATTATTCAGCCAACATTGTTAGACTTTCTACGCTAAACATCAACTAAAGTGTCTGCTCGCCTCAAAAGTACGGTTAATGTCTAGAGGCTAGCTGACACTTTGCTTTTATGTACAACCACGTATTACAATAGAGGGAAATAAAGGAATTAGTAATAAAATTAAAGACAAAGTGGTGAGTAAAAATGATGATCGAAACAAAATATTTAGGCGAAGTAGAAATAAATGAAGAAAAAATCATTTATTTTGAAAAAGGAATTCCAAGCTTTTTAGATGAAAAGAAATTTATCCTTCTCCCATTCGGACAAGGTACACCATTATACATTTTACAATCAACGACAACGCCTGACCTCGGTTTTGTCGTCGTATCACCATTTCAGTTTTTCCCAGACTACCAAGCAAAATTAACAGACGCAACCATCGAAGCCCTCGATATTGAAACAGAAGAAGACGTCGCTCTTTTCGTTATTTTAACGGTCCAAGATCCATTTACAAATACAACTGCAAACCTTCAAGGTCCAGTCGTCATCAACAGCAAAAAACAAAAAGGTAAACAAATTTCTTTAAACGACCAAAATTACGGAACAAAGCACCTCCTCATGCCACAACCCGTCGGTAAGGAGGGATAACAATGCTCGTCTTATCACGCAAAAAAGACCAATCGATTATGATCGGCGACGACATTGAAATTACCGTCCTGGCAATCGAAGGCGACCAAATCAAACTAGGCATTAAAGCCCCAAAAAGCGTCGATATCCAACGCAATGAAATTTACGTCGCCATCCAAGAAGAAAACACAAAAGCAGCCAGTGCATCAGTTGATTTATTAAAACAACTAACTGGGAACCTGCCGAAAACCAAAAAAACAACGTAAACCAACCGATCGATACAACTTAGTAAATTTATAAACCCCAAGCCCAGAGCCGACCCAAAAGCCTCTGGGCTTTAATAACCAATAAATACAAAAAGGAAAAACCTCGCCTACCCCCCACCCAAACCAACTACCCCCTAACCAACTACCCCCTAACCAACAAATCAACTAATAAAAATTTTTTAAAAAAACTACTAAACTATTTCTCCTACCATCCGATATAATACATGTAGAAGCAAAATGAGCAGAAAGGCGGCCGACTTTCCAACCATTGCGCTTCAAACACTTTCCAACCACAAGGAAGTGGGCGGACAATCTAAACTCAAGGAGGAATTTTACAATGATTATTAACAACAATATTTCAGCATTAAACACACACCGTCAGATGGGTGTTAACCAAGGTGCACAACAAAGTGCAATGGAGAAATTATCTTCAGGTATGCGTATTAACCGTGCCGGAGATGATGCAGCAGGATTAGCAATATCTGAAAAAATGCGGGGACAAATTCGTGGATTAGATCAAGCATCTCGTAATGCTCAGGATGGGATTTCTTTAATTCAAACTGCTGAGGGCTCGTTAAATGAAGCACATAATATCCTTCAACGCATGCGTGAGTTAGCAGTTCAATCTGCCAACGATACAAATACTAATGATGATCGTGGTGAACTCCAAAAAGAATTAGAGCAATTACAAGCAGAATTAGGGAGAATTGAAACAGATACGGAGTTCAATACAATGACTCTCTTAAATGGTGATATTGATGATGAACAGATTCATATTGGAGCTAATGCAGGGCAAGTATTAGAAATATCAATTGAAGCATTATCAACAACAGTAAGTGATGCATTGGGCGCAAGTATTGATGACCAAACAAGTGCTGATACTGCAATCACTGAGATTGATGATTCAATTAAAGCGTTGTCAGGTGAGCGCTCTCAGTTAGGTGCTTGGCAAAATCGCTTAGAACATACAATCAATAATTTAGATAACGCATCTGAAAACCTACAAGCTGCAGAATCTCGTATCCGTGACGTTGATATGGCTGCTGAGATGATGGAAATGACTCGTGCAAACATCCTTTCTCAAGCATCTCAATCAATGTTAGCTCAAGCTAACCAACAACCACAATCAGTATTACAATTACTTGGATAATAGATTGGTTGGTTAGTTGGTTTGTGGTTAGTTAGATAGGGAAAACCATAAATCTGCAAAGAACAAAGAGGCTCTAGTTATGCTAGGGTCTTTTTTTATACATATTTATTTATTAGGAAAACTAAGAGGGCGGATATATTTATGAATTAACACTTCTGATGTCCTTGAAGATTAGAGCGTAAATTAGTTAAAGATCAGTTGAGTGACTTATGGTTGAAGAGTCAACTACGGAAACGAAATGTAAGTCGAAGTACCTAAAACTCAAAATGATGCATAGGACAATAGGTTTGTATTGGCCTTAACTCATTGACATAAATATCCTACAAGATTAGTATGAAAATAAATTGGTATATGAAAAAATATCTAGTGAAAAAGGCAAATTATAGGAAACTATAAGACGCAAAGCCATGGGCCTTAACTACTGAATTGTAGATGGCAGCCGGTTACCACAAGATATTAGGTTCTATTGAAGCCTAAATCTTGTTAGGCTATTTTTTATGGCCTTTTTTCCTAGAAAAAAGGAGGAAAGAATGTTGAAACATTCTAGTAAGTTAGCATTATTTATGGCAATAGTATTGGTGGTTCAATTATTTCTACCAACCGTTACTGTTTTGGCGTCGAGTGAATTGAAGCCACCAACAAATGTGACGGCGACTGAATTTTATCCTGGTGATGTCCGTATTAATTGGGATGATGTTTCTGGTGCGAACCAGTATCGAGTGTACCAATTAAGTGAGGAGCAAGAGCTTGTTACTGAGGTCACAAGGGATCGTGCATTCATTCGAGATTTATCTGAAGGAACATATACTTTCGCAGTGACATCAGTATCTGGTGATAAAGAATCAGAATTATCACAATCGGTAATTGTCAACGTTATTTATCCGGAAATGCAAGCTCCTGAAGAATTATATGAGCGAATTACAAACGGAAATGATATCCAGTTAAGATGGAATGAAGTAGATTATGCAACGGAGTATCGTATCTATCAATGGCTTGAAGGTGAGCGCGAATTATTGGAAACCACCAGCCGAGAGAACCAGTGGCTTAGAGATATGCCGGAAAGTGAATATGAGTTTGAAGTAAGATCATATAATGAGCGCTTTGGTGAGTCAGCACCATCGAATTTATCTTTTGAATTAGTTCATCCAGAAATGCAACCGCCAGCTGGATTAAATGAAAGAATTCTAAACGGAAATGACATCCAACTAAGATGGGATGAAGTAGATTATGTGACGGAGTATCGTATTTATCAGCGGCTCGAAGGAGAGCGCGAACTATTGGAAACCGCTAGCCGAGAGAATCAATGGCTTAGAGATCTGCCAGAGGGCGTATACCATTTTGAGGTAACGTCTTACAGTGATCGCTTTGGGGAATCAGTCCCCTCTGTATTAGAAGTTGATTTAATTCATCCAGAAATGCAACCGCCAGCTGGGTTAAATGAAAGAATTTTAAATGGGAATGACATCCAACTAAGATGGGATGATGCGGACTATGTCACAGAATACCACATCTATCAGTTGGTGGAGGGTGAAAGTAAATTAGTAGCCACAACCGATCGCACCAATTACTGGTTTAGAGACAGTGCGGAAGGTGAATATATTTATGATGTAAGATCCTATAGTGACCGCTTTGGCGAGTCAGTACCATCGAGTTTATCTATTGAATTAGTTCATCCAGAAATGCAAGCACCGACTGGATTGAACGAAAGATTATTGAATGGAAATGACATTCAACTAAGATGGGAAGAAGCAGATTATGCTACCGAATATCACATATATCAAATTATAGAAGGTGAGCGCGAATTAGTAGACACAACTGATCGAACGAATCACTGGTTTAGAGACAGTGCGGAAGGTGAGTATATTTTTGAAGTAACATCGTACAGCGACCGCTTTGGAGAATCGGAAGGTTCACGATTAGAAATTCAATTAATTCACTCAGAAATGCAGGCCCCTGAAGGGTTACATGAAAGGATTACAAACGGAAATGATATCCAATTAAGATGGGGAGAGGTAGATTATGCAACAGAATACCGTATCTATCAGTGGATTGAAGGAGAGCGCGAATTAGTTGAAGTAACCGATAGAACGAACCAATGGTTTAGAGATTTGCCAGAGGGTGAATATCACTACGAAGTAACATCTTATAGTGACCGTTTTGGTGAATCGATATCGTCAACATTAGTCATTGATTTAATTCATCCAGAAATGCAAGCACCAGTTGGTTTGAACGAGAGGCTTTTGAACGGAAATGATGTTCAGTTAAGATGGAATGAAGTGGATTATGTAACTGAATACCGTATTTATCAATGGGTTGATGGTGAGCGGGAGTTAGTAGCAACAATAGACCGGACGAACCAATGGTTTAGAGATTTGCCAGAAGGTGAATATCACTATGAAGTAACATCTTATAGTGACCGCTTTGGTGAATCGGTATCATCAACACTAGTCATTGATTTAATGCATCCAGAAATGCAAGCACCAGCTGGACTGAACGAAAGAATATTGAACGGAAACGACATCCAATTACGTTGGAACGAAGCCGATTATTCGACGGAATATCATATCTATCAAATAATAGATGATGAAAGGAAGTTAGTTGCGACAACCGATCGTACGAATCAATGGTTTAGAGACAACATAGAAGGCGAGTATGTATTTGAAGTAACGTCTTACAGTGATCGTTTTGGTGAATCTGTGAATGCTAGTCGTATTGAAGTGCTAATCGATTATCCTGAAGTTGAAGCGCCAGTTATTCGTATCGGTGCCGAAAACGAAAATGATATTCGAATTAATTGGAATGATGTAACATTTGCTGAACAATACAATATTTATGAACTTATTGATGGGCAAGCTGTTCTATTAGGGTCGAGTGATCGCACAAACTATTGGATCAGAGATATTGAAGATGGTGTACATGATTATGTAGTAACTGCTGTTCATGAACGGTTTGGCGAATCAGACTATTCTAATGTTGTAACAGTAGAATTTATAAGTGACTTTACACCACCTGAGACAACATCAAATATTGTTGGTGATTGGTTAAACGAGGATTTCAATGTACAGCTAACAGCGACAGATGATAAAAGTGGAGTTGCAGCGACTTATTATTCTGTTAATGGATCTGAATTTTTAGAAGGCACAAACTTTACGGTGACAGAGGAAGGTATCAATGAAGTTTCCTACTACAGTATAGACAATGCAGGAAACGTAGAAGAGATCAACGTAGAATATGTCAAGATAGATAAGGCAGCCCCAGAAACGACATCTAACATCGTTGGTGAGTGGTTAAACGAAGACTTTACAGTAGAGTTAACAGCAACAGATGGTAAGAGTGGAGTAGCAGCAACATATTATTCAGTTAATGGATCTGAATTTTTAGAA
Organism: Anaerobacillus sp.; assembly: GCA_007120055.1. The sequence continues at coordinate 4,451 of SKOL01000344.1, read as the reverse complement.
GGCACAAGCTTTACGGTGACAGAGGAAGGTATCAATGAAGTTTCCTACTACAGTATAGACAACGCTGGAAACGTAGAAGAGGTCAACGTAGAATATGTCAAAATAGATAAGACAGCCCCAGAAACGACATCAAACATCGTTGATGAGTGGTTAAACGAAGACTTTACAGTGGAGTTAACAGCAACAGATGGTAAGAGTGGAGTAGCAGTTACTTATTACTCTATTAATGGATCTGAATTTTTAGAAGGCACAAGCTTTACGGTGACAGAGGAAGGCATCAATGAAGTTTCCTACTACAGTATAGACATCGCTGGAAACGTAGAAGAGGTCAACGTAGAATATGTCAAGATAGATAAGACAGCGCCAGAAACGGCATCGAACATCACCACTGAGTGGCTCAAGGAGGATTATATTGTCGAGCTAACAGTAACGGATAGTAAGAGCGGAGTAGCAGCAACGTATTATTCGGTCAACGGATCAGAGTATACAGAAGGAACTAGTTTTGTCGTAACGGAAGAAGGGAAAAACGAAGTATCTTACTACAGTATAGATAACGTAGGAAATGTTGAAGAAAAAACGGTGAAATACGTAAAAATAGATAAGACACCTCCGACAGTTTCTTTACATTTAAAAGATGAATATGCTTTAGGCACAGAACTTCAGTTGGTTTATGAAGCTGAAGATAGCCTTTCGGGTATTAAAAAAGAAACACTTACAATGAATGGTGAAGTGTTTAATAATGGTGATGTTGTAACACTTGATCAACCTGGTCAATATAAAGTGAAAGTTGAAGTTACAGATCATGCAGGTTGGTTAACGACTGTAGAATTAGAATTTGTTGTTTATATTCCTGCTGAACTGGATGTTTTACCGGTAATCATAGCTGGTAACAATGGAGTATTTACTGTAAAGGTAAACCTTCCAAAAGACTTTCATACCGATCAGTTTGATCTTGAAAGTGTAACAATGAATGGAAACGCAGCAATTTCTAAAAATAATGGCCATAAAAACCAAGCCAAAAGAGGTCAGTTTCAGTTTAACCGAGCAGATTTCGAATGGAACGAAAGTGAAAAGCTACTTGAGTTTCGAGGTATGCTAGGAGATCAACTAGTTGTCGCTTATGCAATTGTAAAAGTACAACAAAATAATAAAAGGAAGTAATAGTGTAGTGCGAGATAATACTCTATTTCGGTGATAGTATAAGTTTCAAGCCGGAGTGTTGGTTTGTATAAAAAAAGAATGCTCGGTCGCTTTTCTTGAGTGAGCCTCTAAAATTCGATAGAAGTTTACAGTGAAGCGAGAGAAAAGCGGCCGGCATTTCCATCTTAGATGGTGACGATACTTCGTCATGAAGGTTTTATATGAAAAATTAAATATTACAAAGAAGGAGTTGCCAAAAAGGTAGCTCCTTCTTTGTTTACATAAAAATGTAAATAAAACTCACCAAACATTCATAATATTAGATATAATAAAAAAGACAAAGTATACGGTGAATAAATAATTTTTTAGGATATTTAGTAGGCATTGTTTCGTAAATTAATAAAAGAGAGGTGTAGTTAGCGATGATTATTCAAAGAAGTAATGAAATTTTAAAGCCGATCGTACATCCGCCGGAACATAATTATGATCAATACAAAACTCCATCTTTGCAGCAGGCTGAATTGGAAGCTAATGTAGCGAATCCGCAAGTGAAACGAATGGTGAAGCAAACGATTCAAGAAGTGTATCAAAATCTTCAACAGCTTGTTGAAAATACGGATTATAATGTAAGTTACACTCTTGGAAATCTAGCTGAAAGTAAGCAGTATCGATTGACGATGAAACATAGTGGTGATGTTGTTGCTACTTTTCCACCGGATCTTGCAGCAGCCATAGCTAATAAGGCAAAACATACCCAATTAGGTTTAGTTATTGATGTTTCTAAGTAAGGCATTGTTTTACGAATGATGCAAAAGTTTTAGCAAAAATCTGTCCCTAAAATTAAGTCTAATAATATCCGTGCAGTTTCTCCTGGCGAACATAAATTGTCGATAAGTGTGTTTAATCGGCTTAAAAGAGTGCAACTTTTCATAGATTGCACTCTTTTTTTGTTTTTTTTCTAAAAAAAATATGCATAGATACCGATATAAAGTGTAGCGATGTTTATAAAAACGAGGTGTAGAGATGAGAATAGGCGGCTTAGCAACAGGCATGGATACGCATCAAATGATTGATGATTTAATGCGGGCAGAGCGGATACCCTTAGATAAGTTAACACAACAACGGCAAACATTAGAGTGGCAACGTGATGGCTATCGTGAAATGAATCGTTTATTAAAACAATTTGATGATTTTATTTTTAATAGTGTTTTTCGACAAAGTACATTTTTGCCGAAGACGGTATCAAGTTCAGATGAAAGTAAAGTGACCGCTACAGCAAATTCGTCAGCTGGCGATACGACTTATACCATTTCTGAAGTAAATCAGTTGGCAACGAGTGCTTCTAACGTCAGTGAAAGTGCGATTTCAGCTGATGCAACGAACAAAGTTGATCCAAGTAAAAGCCTTTGGTCACAAAAAGATAAGTTTCAAAACGACATAACGTGGCAACAGGAAACGCAAAATGACCAAATTAATGTATCTCGTTCAGGCAATAACTTCCGCCTGACAAAAGGAGCGATTGATTCTACCACTTTACAACCAGGTCATGAAATTACGGTGAAAAAGCCAAGTGTAGACGGTGAACCACGTGAAGAAGTGAACTACACTGTAACTTATGATAGAGAGAATATCGGTGAAAATGAAGTATATGTAGATGTTGATACGGGGGCACTGATTTTTGGTGGTGAGCCTTTAGATAAAGGAAGTACAATTGAAGCGACTTATGATTACAATTATATTGAATTTGGAATTTCAGATTTTAGTGGTGAAGTCGTTGATTTTAAATTTGATGGAACTCAAACATTAAACCAAGTACTAAGTAGGGTGAGTAGTTCTTCGGCGGATGTGAATGCTTTTTATGATGAGCATAAAGATAAGGTAGTTTTAAATCGTACACAAACAGGTGCGGGTGCTAGTATTGAGTTTGTTGGTGAAGGCAACTTTTTTAAGGATGTATTAAATTTTAATGAAGATAATGAAAGAGAAGGTCAAAATGCACTATTTACAATTAACGGGCATGAAACAGAACGGTCATCTAATACGTTTACGATTAGCGGAGTAACTTTTACGTTAAGAGATACGTTTGAGGAAGGGTCTGTCAATTTAACGACGAACAATGAAACCGACAAAGTTGTAGAATCGATTACGGAATTTGTCAACAAGTATAACGAACTCATTCTTGCAATTAATGAAAAAGTTAGTGAACCACGTTTCAGAGATTACCATCCACTCTCACAAGAAGAAAGACGAGCGATGTCTGACCGTGAAGTCGAGATGTGGGAAGAAAAGGCTCAAAGCGGATTACTGCGTAATGATTCATTATTAAGAAATGGCTTAAATAAATTTAGAATGGACGTTTTTAGTACGATCAGTGGTGAAAACATTAACTCTGAATTTAATCTTCTGTCTAAGATCGGTATTTCTCCATCAAGAGATTATCGAGAAAACGGAATATTAACGATTGATGAAAATAAATTACGTTCTGCCATCGAAGAAGATCCAGATGCTGTTTATCAAATGTTTATGGCAAATGGTGAAGACAATAGTGAAAAAGGAATTGCCCGACGACTTCGCTCTACAATATCAGAAACGATCCGAAGTGTTGAAAGTCGAGCAGGAAATGATAATCGTGGGAATCACCAGTTTACCATTGGTCGTGAAATAAATTCAGTAGAGGATCGCATTTCTAACTTTGAACGCCGCATGCAACAAGTAGAAGACCGCTACTGGCGACAATTTACAGCGATGGAAACAGCGATGCAACGAATGAACGCTCAGGCTGATCAAATGTTTTCGATGCTATTTGGTGGAATGCAATAATAGAAAATAAAAAGTGAGAATTTTTGAAAGGGTGTAAATATGTCAGTTAAAAATCCTTATGCAACTTATAAACAACAAGCGTTAAATACGACGTCTCCTGGAGAATTAACGTTAATGCTATATAATGGCTGCTTAAAGTTTATAAAGCGCGCAGAACAAGCGATTGAAAAAAATGATATCCAAGAGAAAAACGTAAATTTAATTAAAGCGCAAGACATTATTCGTGAATTAATGGTGACGTTAAAAACGGATGCTGAGATTGGACAAAATATGATGCGGATGTATGACTTTATTTTAAGTAGGTTAGTAGATGCGAATGTTAATAACGATGTAAAAGCGTTGAAAGAGGCTGAGCAATTCGTTGTTGATTTCCGTGATACGTGGAAGGAAGTTCTCATTATTGACCGGAAACAGCGTCATGGTCAAGGTGGTAAAGCTTAGTGGCCAACATTAAAGACCTCTTTCTTATCACAAAACAGTTATTTGATCAT
>SKOL01000405.1 GCA_007120055.1 Anaerobacillus sp. | reverse complement strand
GGGAAGGAAGAAATCGTGGATGAATGTTGTCTTCTCGTCTTGGTCATGGATTACTGTTTCAATATGAAGGACTTGGTCCAATATCGATTGGAACTTATCAAGTTCTGCTAGCACTAATGCGTCATGAGCAAAGATCGAGCGCATTGTCATATTGGATGAGTTAAAAGGAACGAACACACCAACTAAGTCTTTCAATAGTCGATCACCTGAGCCGTAGTTCCGCTCTTGATAACTTACATCGACTAACGAAAGTCCTTCCTCAACCGTTTCTATTAAATTTATGTACTGCTTTAAAAAGTCGTATTGTGCTTCTGATAGTGATTTAATGGTGATCACCTCCAATAAAAGACAATAAGGCTGTCTTTCCTAAGTATTGAAGACAGCCCCTTAAGCTTACTACTATTAATTATTAAGTGCCGATCTCACAACAAAATGTCCGCCTCCAGTAGACAAATTAGTGATTTGTCCACGAAGGGTGTCTGACACCGAATATTTGACACCGAATATTATCAATTCTTTTTGTCGATGAAGAAACCGTCGGGTTGGGCGTCGTATGGGTTTTCGTATTTATGGACGGTTTGTTTTTGTTGTTTTAGTTTATTCATGTCGATTTTGATAGTGTTTAAGTAGGTTTGTAAGCGTTGGTTGATTTCTTTATTCCAGAGAACGACCTGCTCAGCTTTCTTAGCTTCAGCGTCGACCTTCTCGCCCTCATAAGAACGTATTAAGTGTTCTCTACGACTAAGAAGCTTTTCAACTCTCCCAATATAGGACTCTCTTTCTTCTTTTGGCAGTGGTTTACTCAGGTGCTCATGAAGCTCTGCCGTGACATCGTATAGTTCTTGAAACGTGTCCATTACGCTTTACTTCCCCCACCGTGACGCTGCTGGCGATCTAATTGGACAACCTGTTTCCAGGTGTCACGAAATTCTGTAACAAATTGTTCTGCTTCCGTTAATGCTTCTAAACTATTCTGCGTATTTGCTTCTACTAATTTGTTTAAAATGAAATCGTACATACGCATCATATTTTGCCCTAACTCGCTATCGGTTTTCAGGGTCACCATAAGCTCGCGAATAATATCTTGCGCTTTAATGATACTCGTATTTTTCCCTTGTATATCTTCTTTTTCAATAGCCGTTCGTGCTTGTTTTAAAAACTTCAAACAGCCGTTATAAAGCATTAACGTTAACTCCCCTGGGGACGCTTGCGCTGTTGTATTTTTTTTATACGTTGATGCATAAGGATTTTTAATAGACATTTCCTTACCCTCCTACCATTTTAAGAACCTTGGTTATTGATTACCGAATAATTGTGAAAACATCGCTTCTGCCTGTGAATTCGCCTGATGCATAGCTTTTTCCATCGCAGTAAACTGACGCCAGTATCGATCTTCGACTTGCTGTAAGCGTCTTTCAAAATTAGAAATTCGTGAATCGATGTCATTCATATTGCGCCCAATCGTAAATTGATGATTTTGCACTTTACCGAAACTTCCACCGGCTCGTTCTGACACCGTCCGCATGGTTTGTTGTAAACTTTCACGCATACGACGAGCTATACCTTTTTCGGCATTCGTAGAACCGTCAGCTGTAAATAGATTAAATACCCCTTCTGGGTCATTTTCAATAGCGGCTCTTAACTTATCCTCATCAATCTCAAGCTTTCCACGATCAGTGTAGTCTCTAGAGGTTGTAATCCCTAAATCCGTCAGTTGACGAACATTTGGGTTATCACTCAATCCTGATACAGGATTATAGATATCCATTCTTAATCGGTCCAATCCAGAAGAAAGAGTTCGATCACGACGTAACATACCACTCATTGCTTTCTCTTCCCAACGCTCGATATCCCTTTCGGACATTGCCTCTTTTTGTTCGTCTGTTAACGGTTTGAAATCACGGTAAAGTTCCTCTTTAAGCTTACCATTTATTTTTTCTAGCATTTCATTGTATTCATTAACAAAGCCAACAATGGTATCAAGAACTTTATCCGTATCTGTATTTATTGTAAGATTAGTCGGTGGTGCATCAAATGTATCGTTTAATGTAATGGTTACACCGTTAATCGTAAACGTATTCGAATGCCGCTCTGTTTCTAAGCCATTGATGGTGAATTTTGCATTTTCGCCACCTTGTTCATTGGTGGTGTCTAACTGCAAAACATTCGCGAAAAATGACCCTTGAAAAATTATTTCTTTACCACTAATTGCAGCTAGTTCTTCGGTCTTTTGAACAACCAATTCATCAGCTTCTATTTTTGCATCAATCGCTAGTTTAAGGTCAGATTCGGCTTGTTCTAACGCTTTTTCTTCATCGGAGTCCTCCATCGCAGCTGTTGCTGCATTAGTTGCAATCTCAATAGTCTCCTCTGTAGCAGCATCTTTCACTGCCTGTAATGCATTTTCCTCAGCAATTTTTTGAGCTGTTTCTTCATCTTCACCCGCATCGATTGCCTCATTATAAGCAGCTTCATACGTATCATCATAGATCTCCTGATGCTCACTAATAAGTGCTGCTTCATATTCCAACATAAAAGCTTGGTCATAGGCTTCTTGAGCTTCCTTAACTTCATTTTGAGCGTCTTCCCAAGCCACATTTGCTGAATTAGCTTCTGCAATAGCAGCCTCAAGTGCATCTTCAGCTTCTTGGATTTCAGCTTCTGTGCCTTTGTTTGCATTAAAATTCCCTGTCTCCGTACGCTGCACAGTTACTCTATCAGAAAATTCATCATAAAACATACTTACCCCAATAGATGAGGAGTTAATATCTCGAATTACTTGATTAAGTGATTTATCACCTGAAAAAACAAAGGTTTCTGTTTGCATTTCTCCTTGGTCATCAAAAGTCGAGATGGAGGATGTAAAGTAATTTTCATCTGATTCTGTTACATAAGTAACGTCAATTTTCGTTCTACTATTTAACTCAACTCCGAAGTCAAGTTCACCCGTTTCTGTGTTGAGGAAAACTTCGCCATCTTTTAATGTCTCATTAGGATCAAGCACTAGGTTATAGGCCTTGCCATTCACCTTTACAGACATCGCCTCTTTCAAATCTGCTTCATTAACAAAGTTATTTTTATCTAACGTAATGGTGCTCTCACTTGAAGTTAAAGTGAAATTTTCCGTTTCCACTGTGCCCTTTTTCCAGTTAAAAGAATCTGCTAATTCCGGGTTACCTTTAAAAAGTTCTTTCTGAGAATATAAATCTTTAGCAGGGTCAATTTTATCCCCTTTTGATATCGAGCTACTACTAACATTTGTCGCCGCACTTGCTAAGCGGGAAACTTTTGAAACCGTATAAGATCCGTTCGGTGCATTTGCTGCAGCAGTTGCTGTCACAAAACTAGGGTTTGAACTAGTCACCGTTTTTGCCGTCATGTTAGTACTTCGCATTACCGTGTCAAAAATATTATCACGAAACGTCGTCATCAATGTGTTTACTTCCCGGTAGGAATCCATCTTCCACTGTAATTGCTGTCTTTCCTGTGTTAATTTATCCATCGGCATTCTTTCCGCCCGCATTAAATCTCTTATAATCTGGTCTGTATCCATCCCAGAAGCTAAACCACCAATTCTCATATAATTCTGCACCTCTCTTCTAAAAAAGCTCTTATTTACTTTATCGGCTAAAATCGATTTTTTTTAAAGGAAAATCCATTTTTCTCAAAAGAAAATGATATATTTTGCAAAAATAAAAAAGAGTACGAATTTCAAGATTCATACTCTTACAATGTTTAAACTCTTTTATCGACAATTAACCCGACATGCTCAAGCATCGAAGAGATCATATCCAAAAATTCCTTCGGTGGGATTTCACGAACAACTTCTTGGGTATTCCGATCAATCACTTCAACAAAAAGACGATCGAGATCTTCATGCACTTGAAATTTCAAAGTAGTCTGGTTTAAATCTAAAAACTGATTAACACCTTCAATATTTTGTTCGAGATCTTCTTTTGTAATCTCATTCGTTTTTTTCTCTTCCAGTTGAACTTGCTGTTCTTTTAGCTTTTCTTGAACGACGTCCGTTACTGTTTTTACCTCTTGTTGCTTTGGCTTTAACACATCAAACGAGCTATTTGATGATAGAGATTTCACATCCATGTGGTTTCCCCCCTACTTGAAATACATCCTTTTAGATTATATCGGTAAAGAAGCTAATTAATTATATTGTTTTTGGAAAAATAAAAATAAATGGGTTATTTGACCTATGTAGAGTTAATGTGATGTGTTTGCCCACAATTGGTACACATTCATGTGATCATCAGTGGAATGTTACTATAAATAAACTTCTTAGTTCTAGTAAAAAGAGACCCTAGCATAACTAGAGTCTCTATTAAGTGAATAATAGAATTATCCAAGTAATTGCAGTACAGCTTGTGGAGCTTGGTTTGCTTGCGCAAGCATTGCTTGAGAAGCTTGAGCTAAGATGTTGTTCTTCGTCATATCCATTACTTCACGAGCCATATCTACGTCACGGATACGAGATTCTGCAGCTTGTAAGTTCTCCGCCGCATTGTTTAAGTTAGAGATTGTGTGCTCTAAACGGTTTTGGAATGCACCAAGGTTCGAACGTTGCGCAGAAACTTCCTCAATCGCATTGTTTAATACTTTAATTGCCGCTGATGCATTTTCATGCGTACTTACATCCAATGCAGCTTCAACCGTATCGTTTGTCGTACCATTTGTAACTGTATTATTAGAAGTGAATTTCGCTGTGTAATCAATGCCCTTTTCTGATACAGTTTGTGTTCCATCAGCAACCCCAGCAACGTTTAATGCTGCAGAACGCATATCATTGATGTCAATCGAGAAGCTTTGACCTGCATTAGCTCCGATTTGCAT
>SKOL01000395.1 GCA_007120055.1 Anaerobacillus sp. | reverse complement strand
TGAACGACTAACGGTTGTGCTTGAACTTGTTCTGTTACTTTTCGTTCTTTCCTTAAAGTAACTTTCGTGCCCTCTTGTTCATATTTAAACTCTTCAATACTTGACTGATCGATTGCCTTAATTAGTTCGCGTATATCTTGAATTTTTAACATCTCTAAATCACTCCTCATTAATTTTCATCATTTCTTTTTCAGCACTCTTTTATACTTATACATTACTTAATACATAACATAGTAGTAGCTATTTTCAGTTTGTCTTATGACTAACTACTAATTTTATGCTACATTAAAATTTATTATTTTAAAAGTATTTTTTTGAGTGAATTTCATAATTACCAAAAATGAGCCACATCATGCAATATATAGTTTGCGAATGGTTTTGACGCAACTATATATTGATCTTAGTGGGGAGAATCATGAATTATGAAATTCATGATAAAAAAAATGACTCAAATATTTTGAGCCATCCGTGATTATTCCTGTTCTACGTCTTGTTCTACTGCAACATCATTTTTGTATTGTTTAAAAACTGGAAACTCAGAAAGATTCTCTGGGATTTTACCGTTTTCTAATAAAATGATTTTCACAATATTTTTATTCCTTGCCATATGAAATTTATCTCCATATTCATTTTCTGTTGTATATTTCTTTAGGGATTGATAGTCCTCTTCTTGAATAGAAACTTTGTACTTCTCACCATCTACGTCTTCCGTTTCTTGTTCAAACCCTACTTCAAATTCAACAATTTGAATTTGGTCGTTTTTCATGTTTCTTGTTTGTTCTAATACTGCCTTAGCCCCTTCAGTTAAATCAGTCCATTGCATGATGATCTCTCCCTTATTGGAAAATACATTTTCTAATCAATGACGTATTATATCACTAAAAAAAAAGAAATGCATCTTTAAGGATAGCATTTTCCAAAAAACATCTTATTAATTATGGAAAAACTTTGTTTATAAAAACGGAATGTCGATATCCCATCACCAAAGCTACTGACCTCAATTTCATCATCTAAGAGGAAAAGGCGAATACTTCCCCTCACTTCGCAGTGACCTTCTTACGAATCTCAGAGGCTCGTTCATGAAAGTATCCGCCTTTTTCATCCAAAAAAAATATGTGAGCCCAGCATCGAAGCTACAGCCCACACAATTGTTAATTTTACATTTTAAATTTTAAATTATTGGTTAATTAATTTGTTGGATGGAAAGCTACCGCGATTTTATCAATTCCTAATTGTTCTCGAGCCATTAAATTAATCTTTAAAGCCTCTTCTCTAGAAAGCTCATCAGCTTTTACAATTACCTTTACTTCGTTTCCTTCAGCAATAACGAGTACATCTTGATAACCTTCGGTTTTAATTAATGTTTCTAACATTTCTTCTTTTTGAGCTAGTACGTGTAAACTTTCGTTTTTATCAAACGCTTGACTCTGAACATCCGGAGAAGCATCGGCAGAAGCGATTACAGCTACATAGTCTTCACTTAAACGATCTCTTGCAACTTGTCTGTCTAAACGAATGGACGTGAACGTGTCATCGCTTGATGATCCAGATAAGATGTTATCAATGTCATCTTCGAATAAGCTTTCTAAATCAGCGTCAGTTACTTCATCAAATTCTACAAAAGTTCCATCATCTTCACTTGTTTCTTCTTTTTGATCATCATCTAAATAAGCGAGATCCGTTTGAATAGGTGATGTAATGTAATACACCGATAAAACAATAATTAAACTAAGCATTGTCAGTAACCATACCGTTTGTCTTTTTAATACCATTTTTTAATCCCCCTTTGAATTCTTAGGTAAGACAGAAACTCGATGAGAAGGTACGTCTAAAACTCTACTCACAGCTTCTACCACCCATGTTTTTACTTGAATATTTTCAACACCTCTAGCTACAACAAGAACACCTCTAATTGTCGGTTTCTCTACTTTAGCTATCAGTGGCTCTTCTTTATCTCCACTTCTTGTTATGACAACCTGGTCATCGCGAGTAATATCTTCAACTTTTCTCGTTCCACCTTCACGATCTGTTTCATCTGTATTTTGCTGCTTTGTAGTTACGTTTCTTTCAAACACTTTTTTCTCTGTTTCAGCTAAATTGATCATCACTGTTACATCAGAAACTCCTACAATTTGTTCAAGTGCCTCTCGAAGTTGTTTCTCATACGTATATTCGTAATCTTGCATTGAGTAAGGTTCGTCGCCTGAACTTTTACTACTAAAGACAGCGACCTCTTCACTACTACTTTTCGTTTCATCACTGAATACTGGAATACTTTGTTGATTATCATTTGATTTTGTGAAGTTACTGAAAATCATTAATGCCAGTCCTACACAAAGAACAATTGCCAAATATTGAATTGGGGTACTTCGCTTTTTCTTTTCCCCCGTATTAAAAAGTTTTTTAAGCCATTGATCTTTTTTTTCTGTCATTTGTCTTTTCTCCCTCCTTCCATAACAACTTCAATTTTCTCTGTTGGGATGTGCCACTCGGAAGATAAATAACGAATGATTTCATTCTTATTAGTTTCTTCTTGCTGAATCGGTTCACTTCTTTTCGTCGTATCAATCGAAACTAAAGCAACAGCTTCTATAGCTTCATCTTTTGTAGTACTTAAATTCGTATCTTGTGGTGTAAGTTCGATCACCACATTCGAAATACTATTGGAAGGATCTTCTTCTTCGATAAAATTATTAATGGTTGCTCTTACATCGACAATTTCTTTTTCAAACTTTGTGATCATCTCCTCTTCTACTTGTCTCTTTAATTGGACAGCCACCTGTTCTGAAATATATGCAAGTTGTGCCTGTTGTATTTCTATTTTTTTATTCTCTATTGAATTTTCTATATCTGCTTCATGAAATTGTCCGGGTAAGCTTATCGAATTAACCCAACTATCAACATCTTTTGAAAAAATTGAAAATAAAGGGTTGAGAATTGCGACGAGTATTAACAAACCAACTACCATTTTCACATATCTTTGTAAGCTTGAATTCGGCAGAAGGAGCTCTAATATGGTTGCAAGTAATATTAATAAAATAATATTGCTGATCCATTCCGTTAAAAATTGCATAACCACTCCTCCTTTACCGCATCATTAATGACAAATTCCCTGCAGCAACCATAATAGTAATCGCTAAGAAAAACATTAAACAAACCGTAGCTAAAGCAGCAAATACAAATATGACTGATTTTCCAATGATTGATAAACTTTGTATAATAGCACCGCCACCAAGAGGCTGTAACACCGCAGCAGCAATATTGAAAATGAATGCTAATGCTAAAACTTTAATTGCAGGAAAAGCACATATTAATAACAATATAGCTAGTCCTACTATTCCTACCGTGTTCTTAAGTAATATAGAAGCCCCCATAACTGTATCTGCCGCATCTGTAAACACCCTACCTACAATCGGAACGAAATTTCCTGTAACAAATTTCGCTGTACGAATAGTAATACCATCAGCAACCGCAGTGACTGCACCTTGTACAGAAATGACCCCTAAAAAAACGGTTAAAAATATCCCTAAAGTTCCGACACTTATATTTCTTAATAAGTTGGCTAGCTTTGTTACTTTATAATGATCTGTTAAAGTACTTACTAGGCTTAACAATGCCGATAAAAAAAGTAACGGCAAAACAAAATGTTTGATTAAAAGTCCACTCGTGTTTACTAAAAAAATAATCAACGGGTGAAATAGAGCAACGGAAGTTAAACTGCCAATAGATGCTAGTAATGCTAATAATAGTGGTAGTAGGGCAATCATAAAGTTAATCATTGATGAAATCGCTGATTGGGCATATGAAACCGCTATATAAAAACTATTAATAGCGATGATTAGTAAAACCATGTATACGATGGCATTAGCTACTTTACTAACAGTGTTTCTTTCAAACGCAGTTTGTAAGTTTTGTAAAATAACACTGAACACCGTTAATAAAATTAATGTTCCTAATAACTTCCCATTAACAATAATCTCATGGAAGAAATAACGAACAAATCCAAGTAGCCATTCTTTTAAAGAAAATTGTTTTTCTCCGCGAACGAATTCCATAAAGGAACCTTTTTGGTTATCAGGAAGAAAACCTCCATATTCATTTACAATTTCTTCCCAGTAGTCTCTTATTTCATCAATTCCTAATTGCGAAAGCTGTTCATTGACGAGGTTTTCTTGGGGTGCTTCTGCTATTGCTATAGTAGGTATGATTAAGAAAAAGAAGAATGCTAGAACGAATATTTTTTTCATGAGTAAAACCCCTATCTTAGCCTTTAAATTCCCAAGAATTAAACTTCAATCATTTTAATGAATTTCATAATCCATTATTACCTCCACTAAGATCAATATATAGTTGCGTCAAAACCAATCGCAAACTATATATTGCATCATGTGGCTCATTTTTGGTAATTATGAAATTCACTCATTTAATAAGGTAGCAACCCAATCACAGTTTCAATAATTGCTGTAATAATTGGAATAGCCATCACTAAAATAAATACTTTACCGGCAAGTTCAATTTTTGATGCTACTGCTCCTTGACCGGCATCTTTAGCGATTTGCGCACCAAACTCAGCGATGTAGGCAATTCCGATAATTTTTAATATCGTTTGGACATATACCATATTGATATTGGCATTGATGGCGATTTTTTGAAGCATTGTCACAATCATATATATTTGATCAATAAGAAAAATAAAAATGATCACACCAACAAAAACGGTTAGCATAAATGCAAATATAGGTTTTTGCTCTTTTACTACAAGGGCTAAAAATGTAGTAATTAGCCCTAAGCCGACTATTTGAATAATTTCAATGGCCGCCACCTCCCTTACTGAAAGAGAAAGACACCTTTAAT
>SKOL01000426.1 GCA_007120055.1 Anaerobacillus sp. | reverse complement strand
TTTGTCCCTATTCTATGTTAAAATTTAAATAACAAAAAAGCAATAAAAATCATCCAAGAAAGTCACTTACAAAAATTCACAAAGAGAAGGAGCGCTTGATAATGAACAAAACCATTACACTGTTACAGAGTCATAGTTCAATTAGAAAATTTAAAGATCAACAACTATCGGATGAACAAATAACTGAAATCGTCAAAAGTGCGCAAATGGCTGCTACTTCAAGTTTCATACAAGCCTATACAATTATCGGGGTTAAAAACAGAAACACGAAAGAAAAGCTCGCCGAATTAGCAGGCAATCAGCCCTATGTTGCTCAAAATGGACATTTCTTCGTTTTTTGTGCGGATTTCAATCGCCACAACCTCGCTGCTCAAATTGAAGGACAAGACGAACCTTTGGCTTTACATAGTACAGAGAAATTTTTAGTAGCAGCAGTAGATACCGCACTCGCTGCTCAAAACGCAGTAATAGCTTCGGAATCGATGGGGCTTGGGACCGTTTATATTGGAGGAATTAGAAGTAATATTAAAGAAGTGAGTGAATTGTTAAAGCTTCCTAAGCATGTCGTGCCAATCGTAGGTCTTGCTGTTGGATACCCTGAACAACAACCTTCTCCGAAACCACGGTTACCATTAGAAAACGTATATCACGAGGAGCATTACCAGGAAAACGAAACACTCTTTAAAGAGCAACTTTCCACTTATAATCAGGTCATTTCTTCTTATTACTCTGAAAGAACAAATGGTGAGAGAAAAGACCGTTGGACCGAGCAAATAACAAAAATGCTTACGGTTGAAAAACGAAAAACTTTAAAAAGCTTTCTAGAAGAAAAAGGATTTTTGTTAAAATAAAAGTATATGAAGCGGTGCTGACAAGTTAAGGTACTGCCTAGTAAATAAATTTACGGACATTGATTCCGTTATTGTTAAGAAATCCACCAATCTGATACACTTCGTCCACCGATTCCGTAATTGCTTAAAAACAGTTAAAAATAGCTTATTTTTAGCACAATAACGGAATTATGTTCGTTCATATGTATACAAGAGGGATTTCCTATAAAATAGCGGAAGCGATGTCCGTAACAATGGATTTTTACACTAACATGGATTTATGTATTTAACTGTGCAACCTTAGCGTTTTCTTTCGAAAATGTAATCACAAACGTTGTTCCTTGATTACTCGTTTCAATCGATATTTCAGCCGAATGCCTCGATGCGATACTGTAGCAAATCGCCATTCCTAAACCAGTACCATTTTCTTTTGTCGTAAAAAATGGTGTACCCATTTTCTCTAATACTTCCTCCTTGATGCCACAACCTTCATCTGAAATTTGTAAAATAACATCATCATCTTTTTCAAAAGTTCGGATCGTTAATGTCCCCGTATCTTTCATCGCATCTAAACCGTTTAAACTAATATTTAATAATAATTGGCGAATTTCTTGTTCATCAATATACAATGGTGGTATTTCTTTAAGGTCTAACACAATCGTTTTATTCGTCATTAAAGCTTCCGCTTGAATTAAAGGATATATGACATGAATGATTTTATTTAGGTCCTGCTCTTTTTTGTTCGTTACTTTATCTTTTGCTAACGTTAAAAACTCAGTAATTATTCCATTTGCTCGCTTCAACTCATCTAACATTAGCTTAAGGTAATGCTCTGAGATCGGCTTGCCAACTTCATTTTTTGCGATTTGTAAAAATCCAATAACTGTTGTCATAGGGTTTCTGACCTCATGAGCAATACCGGCTGCCATCTCACCAACTAAATTTAAATGATCTAGTCGTGAAAATTCTTTTTCTAATTTCGTTTGTTCGGTTATATCAGTAATTGTACTTAATACACACGCTTCACCCTTAACGAAAATTGTTTCAGTCGATAACAGTCCAACACGTGTTTCCTCGCTCTTCGTTACATAAGTAATTTTTTCGTTGTTAATATTCCCGTCTAAATGAACATCTACTTCTTCAGTTGAAATCCACTCATCATCAAGCTTATTTAACTCCTCAACGTCATAACCTGTATGCTCACACCAACTTTGATTGACACTTAAATAACGTTTTTCTGCTTTACAACGAAGACTCATTAAATTAGGACTGAACTGAAAAACTTTTTCAAATAGTTGTTGACTTACTTTTAACTCTTGATTCGTTTTTACGAGCTCTTTCGTTTTCTCGGCAATTATCGCTTCTAAATTGTCGTATTTATCTTGAAGGTTTTTTTGATCTTGTTTTAACTTTTGTTGTTGTATAACAACCTCATTTTTCTTTCGATATAAATCAACAAACACTTCTACTTTACTCTTTAAAATATCTCTATTAAACGGTTTGAATATGTAATCAACAGCTCCAGACGAATACCCCTCCATAATATGCTCATGGGCTTTACTTAAAGCAGTGATGAAAATGATTGGAATATGCGCTGAGCTTTTCCTTTGCTTAATAAGTTTAGCTGTTTGAAAGCCATTCAATCCTGGCATTTGAACATCTAATAAAATAACAGCAAATTCTGTCTGTAAAACGTGCTTCAATGCTTCTTCTCCAGATTGCGCAGTAACTAAATGATAATCTTCTTGTGATAAAACAGCTTCTAAAGCAATAAGATTTTCTCGTTTATCATCGACAATTAATATGTTTGCTTTATTTTGATTCGCCATACTCGCTCCCCACAATGCTTTATTAATTTTTTAACAAATGTTTTTTTAAGGTTACTTCGTACGAACACATTTAAGCATTAATTACCTTTTATAAAAAGTTTACTCATATCGTCCACTTCTAAAAACTGTTCTGAATAACTACTACCGATTAATGATTCTTTACTCCCTAAGCCTAAATATCCTCCTTCAGTTAGACTTTCGTAGAATAATTGAAACACCCTTTCCTTTAACTGTTTATTAAAATAGATGATGACATTTCTACAAATGATGATATGAAACTCATTAAAAGAGTGATCAGTAGCTAAGTTATGATGAGCAAAAACGATATTCTCCTTTAAAAAGGAATGTATTGTAGCGAATTTTTCATCACAACTATAATACTTTGAAAACTCTTTTGTCCCCCCGGAAGCTAAATAGTTTTTCGTATATTGCTGCATTTTTTTCAATGGAAATTTTCCTTCTTTTGCTTTTTCAAGAATTTGTTCATTAATATCTGTCGCATAGATGATCGATTTTTCATACAAACCTGCTTCGTGTAACAAAATCGCCATCGAGTATACCTCTTCGCCTGACGCACAACCGGCATGCCAAATTCTAATGTGCCCAACGTCTTTAAGGTCAGGTATCACCGATGAGCGAAACGCTTCAAAAAAACTTGGGTCTCGAAACATCTCTGTTACCGTTATCGAAAGCACATTCGATAAACCTTCCATTAACTTCGGGTCATATAGGATTTTCCCTTGCAATTCAGAAATATTTTCAATGTTTAAACGTTGGGTATAGTAATGAATTCTTCTTTTAAGCGACGAATACGCATAATTACGAAAATCATATCCATATTGGCGATACACCGCTTCTAATAATAATTCAATTTCTATCTTTTCAATTTCTTCACATTTATTAATATCTCCTACCTCCCAACTATTTTTGTACCCAAACTTTAATTAAAGAGAGGAGTTGTTCCATATCAACAGGCTTACTAATATAATCAGTTGCACCTGCTGTTATACATTTCTCGCGGTCATGTTTCATTGCTTTAGCTGTTAAGGCGATGATCGGTAAGTCTTTTAATTGATCGTTGTTACGAATTTTTGCCATTGCTTCATACCCATCCATCTCCGGCATCATTATATCCATTAGTACTATATCTACGTTTTTATCACTTAAAATATCAATTGCTTGGTTTCCATTTTCAGCAAAAATGACATTCATGTTTTGTCGTTCCAAGGCACTCGTTAAAGCAAAAACGTTACGCATATCATCATCGACTATTAGAACATTTTTGTTTTCCAAATCTTCATTTACATCTTCTGTTATGCTGCCCTTTATCTGCTCTAAGTTGTCATCAGAAATTTGCGAAGGAGCTTCTTCTATCATTAACTGTTCTTCTTCAGTTGCAGCAACTAATAAACTTGCATTTTCAGTTTGGTTATTTACATAGTCTGGTAAATATAAAGAGAACGTACTTCCCTCGTTTTCGACACTCTCAACGGTTACGTATCCTCCCAGCAATTGTGAAAGTTCACGACTAATCGACAATCCTAACCCAGTACCTCCAAATTTGCGTGATGTTGTGCCGTCTACTTGACTGAAAGCTTCAAAAATGAGATTTTGTTTATCTTTAGCAATACCAATCCCCGTATCAACGACAGAAAAAATCATTTTCGAATTCGTTTCTTTTGTACCTGGTTCGACTCTTAGCGTGACAATTCCTTTATTAGTAAACTTAAACGCATTAGAAAGAAGGTTTTTCAATATTTGTTTTAGACGCTGATCATCTGTGAAAATAGTAGATGGAGCATTCTTATCTATAACAATATTAAAATCTAAACCTTTGTACTTAGAAACAGGTGAAAATTGTCTTTCTACAAAAGCTTTAATATGGTTCAATTGCAATTGCTCAGGGTAGACCTCGACCTTTCCTGATTCAACTTTGGCTAAATCTAAAATATCGTTAATTAAGTTTAATAAATCTTTTCCGGATGAATGGATCGTCTCCGCATACTCGACTTGTTTTCTCTGTAAATTGCCAGCATCGTTTTCTGCTAAAATTTGCGATAAAATGAGCATGCTGTTTAGTGGTGTTCTTAGCTCATGAGACATATTCGCTAAAAACTCTGATTTATATTTAGAACTTAATAAAACTTCTCTATTTTTGCGCTCAAGATCGTCTTTGATTATCTCCAGTTCATTTGA
>SKOL01000351.1 GCA_007120055.1 Anaerobacillus sp. | reverse complement strand
TTTTGATCAGAACTACTAAATGGAAAAACAGGAGCTAAGTATGGTTCACCGAATGAGCGTAAAGAAAGCGCATGAATTAGAACAACAACAAAAATCGTCGCAAAACCTAAAAGACCAAGAACTCCTGATGCAATCAAAATTGGAAAACGAATCAGTCGAATGGAAACTGATGCAAAGTAATTTGGGATCGCAAAAGAAGCAATACCGGTCGTAGCGACGACAATGACCATTATCGGTGAAACTAAGCCAGCCTCCACCGCAGCTTGCCCTATAATTAGCGAGCCAACAATACTGACCGCTTGACCAATTTGCTTTGGCATACGTAATCCTGCTTCACGCATTAATTCAAATGCTAATTCCATGATCAAAGCCTCTAATAAAATGGGTAAAGGAACAATTTCCCTACCTGCGGCTATCGTTATTGCCAATGGCGTCGGAATCATCTCTTGATGAAACGAAACGAGCATCACAAAAAGAGAAGGTAGCGTCAAACTAATGGTGAAAGCTATGTAACGAATGAAACGAAAAAATGATCCCATCCAATACTGTGTATAATAATCGTCGCTCGTATTTAAAAACGTCCAAAAATGAGTTGGCACTAATAAAACGAACGGTGTATTATCGACGATAATCGCTACTTTTCCTTCATAAATACCAGCGGCTATTTTATCAGGTCGTTCTGAACCTTGGACTGTCATAAAAGGTGAATTAGGAGCATCATCAATAAATTCTTCAATATAATTACTTTCTAAGATAGCATCTATTTTTATTCGGTTTAACCTCTCCAAAACTTCGTCAACTAATCCTTCACGAACAACCCCGTCAATATAAGCGATGGCGACATCCGTTTTCGACCTCTCCCCTATTTGCAACGATTGCAGCCGAAACATCGGATCCCTTATTCGTCTTCTTACTAAAGCCGTATTAGCACGAATCGACTCGACAAACCCATCACGCGGGCCTCTTATGACCGTTTCAGATTGTGGCTCCTCGATCCCACGTGTATCCCAGCCTTGTGTAGCTAAAACAAAACACTGAACACAGTGATCAACAAATAAAACAGTATTTCCAGCAAGTAATTCATTAATAACATCTTGAAACGTTGATACTTTATTGATCGAAGGAATTAATAATAGTTTTTTTGTTAAGGCCATCGCAATTTCTTCACTTTTGGTTAATTCACTAAGAAACTGTAACTCACGATTATTATTTAATAACGGCGCTAATACAGTTTCTTCTATTTTGGTCTCATCTACTAATCCATCGATATAAATTAAGGTTGCTTCAAATGTATTATTGTTCATAATAAAAAAATCACGCTTAACTACATCTGAAGAATTACCTAAAAGCTTCTCAATCTCATCGACGTTTTGTTTTAATCTTACAAAAACGTCTTGCTCTAGCTGCTTTGTTAGATCCACCTTATGTAAGCTCCTTTTATAAAGTATCCAAAATTGCTATTTATTTCTGTATAGTTATCTCCAAAATATGGGCAGAATATTTTCGAACTTAAATTTGTAAAAAAGGAAGTTGACGATGTGGCTTTTTAATAGTTGGATTTATCAAAATATCTTAAATACTGAGTGGTTTATGTGGGGAATTGTGATCACTGTTTTTGGCTTTAATTTTCTTTCTCCAATCATTGTTTTTTTCGCTTTATCTGAAAAGAAATTGCACTTGAATTTTAAAAAATGGATAAAAGACTTAAAAAATAAGAGCCAAACTACTGGCTCTTGAAAGGATATAATACTGATGTTTATCTCTTTTATTCTAAAGTAGGTTAAATATTCAACGTCTAGATCTTCCTACTGCTGATTTCCCTCCTTAAACATCACTCTCTTTGGAATTTCTAACAAAGCTCTTATGGTGATTTTCACTCCAAATACTGCAAATAATGAATGAACCCAAGTCCATTTCAATCTGTTAAATTTCAATAAATCCGTTTTTCTTGCTGCCCATATCTCGTATGTCGATTGAGGGATACCGAATAGTAGTAATTTACCGATTATTCCTGGGAATTTCGAATGGTAACTTGATTGGCAATACCAAACCGATAAATAAGGACAAATCAAAAGATCATAAACGATGTTTGTTTTAAACTGTTTTGAAGCAAGTCGTTTCGGATACTTAAGGTATTTTTTACCGACTAAAAACGAGTCAATTAATAAATTTAATATCCCGTTAAATAAGAAAAATGGAAACCAAAGTTTCGCTGTTGGTTTTCTAACTAAAGTTGGAATAAATAAAACTCCTAGGATCATTGCGCCTCTTAATACGATACGCTCCATTGTAAACACCCCTTTAATTGTAGAGTGTACAATTAAAAAAGGTTTTATAATAAAAATTTTAAATAAGTTAAATTTCACAAACGCTTTAGTCCACTAAACGTTAGCAAAATCGCAAAATCGGGCAAAAATTTCGCTGTTCGGTAAATTTAACCATAAAGAAAAACCCTTGTATACCAAGGGTTTTGGACGTTTTATGTATGGTGACCCGTACTGGACTTGAACCAGTGACCCCTTGCCTGTCAAGCAAGTGCTCTCCCACTGAGCTAACGGATCGCATTTAATATAAAAGAATTATAATCTTTAAATTATGTTTTGTCAATATCCCTTCTCGCTACAATTAACGTAGCGAGGAGGTGTTTTTTATTCATCATACGTATATCGTACAACATACTTTGCTTCTGCTAATTGGCGTATTTCTACCCACGGTGGGATTTCATAACCGTTATGCCAATTCTCCTCAAGCTTTGCTTTTAAGCAGCTAGCTTGAAATTTAGATTGAAAAATTTGTTTCCAGTAAATCCAACGAGTAATTTTCATTAGCTCAACTCCATAGTAATAATAACCATATTATTACCATTATTGATACTTTATACATACAATACGTTCATGACGGTATTCGTCACCATCTAATATGGAAAAGACGGATGATTTCCTTCACTTCGCTGTGAAGCTACTGACCTCAATCACATCATGTCACACTTCTTAGAATAGGCATCTTGCGGCTTTGCGACGAGTAACCGCAGGAGCATCTTCTAACGAATCTCAGAGGCTCGTTCACGAAATCATCCGCCTTTATCATATAAAACCCACAAAACCGTCGGCGGTATACTCTCACCATGCAGATAATACGTAACATAATAGTGAACTAAAAAAACATGCTTATTATAGCGGCAATATATGAATCGATATCCATTTATTCATAAAAAGTCCTTATTTATGGTTCACTCATAACTCAACACTCAACACTCAAAACTATTTATCCAATCTGCTCTTCTTGATCTCGTCTTCTAATCTCTTCTTCTCGTAATTTCTCTTCTTTATCTCGAATTCTATGCGCTAAACGACTTGACGCATTTGCTGCAATACTGCAAATTAAATCATCTAAAAATGTGTTGATCTGATCTCCCTTTTTATCTAACTCTTTAATAATCCCGATTTTTTCTTTATCTAAATACCCAAAAGTCGTTACTGCTATACTTCCGTACCCAAACACACTGCCTAGCGCGACCGTTTCATCAACCCCAAAAAGACCTTCATCCATTGCAACAATCGATTGTAATGGCTCAGATAACTTTCCTTGTTCTGCTAATTTATCTAACTCAACACCTACTAAAATCGCATGTTGAATTTCTCGTTTTCCTAAAACTGCGTCTACACTTTTTACACAATCTTCAATCGTTAAAGTGTCTGTATAAGCTACTTGCATCTTATAAACGATTTCAGCAATATCTAGTAATTCCACTCCTCTTTCAATCAATAAATCTCTTGCTGCTTTTTCTACTACATGACAATGTACTGGTTCTTTATATTTCATACAACCTCTCCTCTGTCGATTTCTGTGTCAATATTTCCTATTTTACCATATTATATGCAACTCAACATATCATTCTACTTTACGTAGTTAATATTTCGTTTTTAAAAATAAAACATGTTATATTAAATATATGAACAATGTATCATTGTTAAGGAGGTTTATACAAAAAATGAAAGGCAACATTACTGACAATTACATCGATAGCCGTTTTTTACAAGAAAAAATAAATATGAAAATATATTTGCCAGAAAACTACTCTCCACTTTATACGTATCAACTACTTATTGCTTTAGACGGTGATGATTATTTACAAAAAGGGAAGCTGCCATCTTTAGCTAGTGAGCTCATTGAAAATAAAGAGATCGAGCAAACGATCATTGTGATGCTTCCGTATCAATCGGTAGAGGATCGCTATGATAAATATCATCCAAATGGCAAAAAAAACAAGCACTTTATTCGTTTCCTAGCTGAAGAATTAGTTCCTTTTATCGAGGAGAGCTACAAAACATATGAACTCCCTTCAGCACGTACATTATTAGGAGATTCTCTAGCTGCAACAGTAAGCTTACATTCAGCTTTCGAATATCCATATACATTTGGACAAGTCATTGCTCAATCTCCTTATATAAATGCGACAACAATGGAGAGGCTTCAGTCCATCCATCATCACGAAATGCTAAGACTTTATCACGTCATTGGTGATAAAGAAACTTCTGTTGAAACGTCAAAAGGAAATACGAAAGATTTCTTAACACCTAACCGCGCATTCCATAAATTATGTGAACAAAAAGGAATCAACGGGTTTTATGACGAATTTAATGGAGAGCATACTTGGTTTTATTGGCAACAAGACTTAAAACGGGCACTTTCACGGATGCTGTCATAACCACTTTTTTGCTATAATAAAAAGATGAATTTATTATTAATTTAGGAGGGAACGATCATGAAATACGGAATAGCTATTTTTCCATCAAAACAACTACAAGATGTTGCTAATTCTTTACGTAAGCGCTACGATTCTCATTACGCACTAA
>SKOL01000050.1 GCA_007120055.1 Anaerobacillus sp. | reverse complement strand
CTAGCAGGGGAACAAAATCACATTAAACGGGAAGGCTGGCTATAAAACTATTATAAAGTTTCAACATTGCGTAGGTGACAGCTAATACAAAAGAAAACCAAAAGAACATATGGAAAAATACGACACCGATTAACCCTACTGATGACAGTGAGTTGCTTACTTTATAAACGAAATAAATGAAGTAACTAAAGCAAACGAGAACGAAAATAGCTGTAATTAACATCATTTTTTGAAAAGCTAGCAATGCTAAAATACTACCAATTAAAAATAACCATGAACCAGAGCGTATTTTTGTTAATTCTGTTCCTTCTTGATCTTTTGAAAAAAACAATAATGATAACTCAATCGTAGTATCGGCAATTAGCTTTAAAGCCGCAAATACCATAAAGAAAAATAACATTAATAAGAATAATAACGTCAATTTAATTCCACTATCCGAGAAAAACTCCGCCATTCCTTGATAAACACCTAAATCGTGTAGTTTATCAATAATCACCGCCACAGCGTTAAGTGAAAAAGCGGTACTAAATAACAATATAGAAATTAATGGGAAGTGACTAGTTAAGTATGTATTTTTCACGAGAAGATCCCTTTCTTTTAAGAGGAGTTGTCATTATTATCATACTATGTTTTGCCGGGAGAAAGTAGATTTGCTTATTAAGTGCGCGTTGAAAGCTTTAATATTCACGATTTTTACATATAATGGTGATTTCGTGCACATTGAGACAAAAAAGCTACCCCCTCCGCAAAACCAGAAAGGATAGCTCTTTTAGCTTCATAGCATCACTTGCATCAACTCAACATTCAAAACTCTTAACTCAAAACTCATCAGCCTACTTGCAACAACTCAACACTCTTAACTCAACTCTCAAAACTCCAAACTACTTATCGCCTCTAAACGAAATTCCTTTTAAGAAGAAACGGTTAAAGAACGCATAAATAATTAGTACTGGCAACGTAAATACCATCGATGCTGCCATGATGAAGTTCCAGTGAGTAACGTACTGGTCTTTGAACATGTTCAAGCCGACAGGTAATGTAAACATTGATACATCTGACATAACAATTAGTGGACGCATAAAGTCATTCCATGATGCCATGAAAACGAAAATTGCTTGTGCTGCTAAAGCTGGTTTTGCCATCGGTAGGACCACTCTGAAAAATGTACCGATCCTTGATAGCCCGTCAATTTCCGCGGCTTCTTCCAACTCTTTCGGAAAATTAATAAAGAACTGACGCATCATAAAAATAAATGTTGCATTAACCATTGCTGGCACAATTAACCCGTGGTATGAATTTAACCACCCTAAATGGTTTAAAATTAAATAGTTTGGAATCATTGTTACTTGTCCAGGGATCATCAAGACAGCTAATACCATAATAAATAAGGTTTTCTTCCCTGGGAAGCTTAAACGTGCTAGTGCATAACCAGCCATTGAGTTAAACAATAAATTTAACGACGTCCCGACCACTGCAACAATGACACTGTTTAATAACCAGCGTGGGAAATACTTTTGTTCCACAAAAATCGATCGATAGTTTTCAAACGTGAAATCTCTCGGGATTAATGTCATCGCTCCACTCAAAATTTCTTCTAAACTTTTAAATGATGACGATAATGCCCATAAAAACGGTAGCATCGTAATCATTGCATATATACATAGAATTGCATAAAGAAATACTTTACCAATTCCAATTTTCTTCTTCATAAGTAAACCTCCTTACTCGCCTAAATTTTAGCAAGTAATTTTCACTAAATGACGATACACTCTTTTTTAATAGAAAGATTCTTCTTTTTGTAATTTTCGTTGAATGAGTGTAACAACTAAAATGATGAACGCTAGTAAAAAGGCGATCGCTGCTGCGTAACCCATTCTTCCACCCGTTCCAAATGCATATTGATAGATAAGAAGTACGACCGTTAATGTCGAGTTACTCGGTCCTCCAGACCCGCCAGAGAAAATATAAGACTGATCAAATAGCTGGAATGTCCCGATTAATCCCATAATAACTACAAAAGACGTTACCGGTCTTAATAACGGCACGGTAATATGCCAAAATTTTTGTATTGCATTTGCACCGTCAAGTTCTGCAGCTTCATACATTGAATCAGGAATATCTTGCAGGGCTGCTAAATAAATAACCATAAAAAATGGTGCTGTTGACCAAATATTCATCGCCATAATCGCATTTAAAGCTACTGAAGGATCATTAATCCAGTTATACTGTGGTAATCCGAAAAAGCCAAAAATTTGATTAATTAATCCGTTTGGGTTGTACATCCACATAAAAATTAATGTTAACACCGCAGATGATGTTAATGTCGGTAAAAAATAAACAATTCTAAAGAATTTTTCACCTTTCATTCCGGCATTTAAAGTTGCTGCAAGAACTAAGGCTAGCGCTGTTTGTACGGGTACAACGATAGCAACATACTTAGCTGTATTCATAATCGCTATTTGTGCCCTCGTATCATCAGCAATTCTCGTAAAGTTGTTAAAACCGATAAAATCGAACGTCATTCCGCCAAGTAACTCTACTCTATGAAACGATAAAAAGATTGCGTAAAAAATTGGTGCAACGATAAACAATCCTAGAACGAAGATTGTTGGTGTCATGAATGTATATCCTTGCCCCATTTCTCGTAACGCTCGTTTATTATACTTTTTCTTATTTTCCATATTGGAAGCTCCTTTCTCTCAAATGAGAGTGGGGTGTCCCATAAGTGTCAGGCACCAGTAGATTTACTAAATATAGACCTGATTATTGACCAATTATCTATACTTTTGGTGTCTAACGGTGTTTGACACTTTGTTTTGGAACAGCCCCAAAACTTTCCTTAGTTTTCAATCTCGTTATTTGCTACACGTTCTGCTTCTTTTAATGCATCTTCAAGTGATTTTTGTCCTAAAAATGCACTTAAAAATTCGTTATTAAAGTTGTTATTAATGATCGGTAAGTTGGTGTCATCTGCCCATACTGTTGCATACGTAGTCGCATGTGCAAATGGCGCACGAATTTCATCTTCTAATAAACCAAGCTCTTCAGTTACACTTGTACGTGTTGGGAATGCAAATCCTGATCCAGTCCACTTTGTCATTCCTTCTTTACCAGTTAACCAAGAGATTAACTCCCACGCTTCGTCTTTCACGTCAGATTCTCTATTCATAACATAAGCAACTGTGTAAGCCATTGAACCATTTTGTCCATCAACTGTAGGAATTTCTGCTGTTGCATAGTTAGTGTTCGGGAACGTATCTTCTAAAAATGTGATTGTCCAGTTTCCTTCGATCATCATCGCTGCACGCTCTTGACCGAACATTTCTCCACCCCAGTTTGCACCTACATCCGCTGGTGAAGCTCCAGACTCATCAATATTTCTCATGTCGATTAATGTTATTAAACCCTCAGCAACTTCTGAAGTACCAAAACTTGCACGGTTATCTGTTGCTACTTTTCCACCTTTAGACTCCGCTAAGAAAACGTTACGAGCTAAGTCTGGAACAATACCAAAACCGTGAACTCCAGTTTCTTCTTTAATGATTTTTGCATACTCTTCAAGTTCTTCCCAAGTTTCTGGAGCGCTCTCTAAACCAGCTTCTTCAAATAAATCTACGTTATAAAATAAAGCTAATGTTGACGTATCCTTCGGGAAACCGTAAGTAACCCCATCATATTTAAATGCATCTAGTAGTGGCTCCTCAAAATCTGCTACGTCAAAATCGTCAGTCACATAGCCATCAAGTGGCTCAAGTACGCCTGTAGCCATTAGTCCAGGTGCTTCAAATGCATCTAAGAAAAATACATCTCCTGCTTGACCACCGATTAAGCGAGTACGCATAACGTCCATATATTGATCTGCAATAATATCTAGTTTCACTTTAATGTGCGGATGCTCTGCTTCAAAAGCTTCTAACGTTTCTTCAAAAATTCGTTGCTCCGTAGGCGATGAACCCCAAGCACTTAACGTTACTTCGACAATTTCATCTTGTGCTCCGCCTGTAGAAGTTTTATCTGGGCTTGTTTCTTTTTCATCAGCACCACCACAACCTGCTAAAACTCCACCAAAGAATACTGCTGCTGCTAAACCGATTGATTTTAACCATTTGCTTCTTTTCATTTTTGTTGAACCCCTTTCGATGTTTAAAGTTAAATAGTTTTATGATTTAGAGGTATTTCTCTACTTGATCACAAGTTCTTTTTCTGTCGTGTTTTCTAACACTTCAACGTTGAATTGTTCGCCTACTCGTGTCACTTCTAGTGAAAGTGTTCCTTCAGCAATTTTTACGTTTGAAAGCTTTAATTGATCTGTGCCTTCTGGTAAAAACGGATTCACATAGATTTTTTCATTGAGTACATCTGGGAAAAGCCCAATCATTGATTGTACAAATACTAACGGCGTTCCTGCTGCCCACGCTTGCGGTGAACATGCAACTGGATACTTCACTGCTTTTCCAAGTGTCGCCTCGTAGCCACAAAACAATTCAGGTAAGCGGTCATATTCAAATGAATGAGAAGCTTCGATTAATCCGTTAATAACAGTTGCTGCTTGTGAATTGTTATTTGTTTTACTCATACCGAGAATGACTAAGCTGTTGTCATGAGGCCAGATCGATCCGTCGTGGTAACTCATTGGGTTATATCCTGCTTCGCCTTTCCCCATCGTTCGAATTCCGTAACCGGAGAACATTTTATCAGATACAAGTACATCACTGACTGTTTTGGCACGTTCTTCATCAAGCATCCCTGACATTAAAATGTGACCTGGATTTGTTGTGAGCGTTCCAACTTGATTTTTATCTTTATCTAAAGCTAAAGCGTAAAATGATACATCTTCCATCCAGAATTCTTGCTCAAACTTTTCTTTTAAACTTG
>SKOL01000047.1 GCA_007120055.1 Anaerobacillus sp. | reverse complement strand
TATCATCAAAAGCCATGCAGCTTACTGAATATAAACAACTACTACACTCCTTTAATCGGACTTTTTGACCATATGATTGAGCAAGGATTTGTAAAAAAAGAATATAAGGAACTTATCATTCTTGAAGATGAACCAGAAAAGTTGCTAAAGAAGTTAAAAGCTATATAGCGAGGAGTTTGGCAAATCATTTCCATCACATATTTTAAAAAGTAATCCGGCAAACTATTTATAGAGTGAATTTCATAATTACAAAAAATGAGCTATATCAAGCTATATGTAGTTGTGAACGTTTTTACGAAACTACATATAGCATCATAATAGCGAGAATATACAATTATGAAATTCATTAAATAGTAAGTCGAATTCTTAAATAAAAATAAGGTGGGATAACGATGACACAATCTAAGAGCCAAGAGGAAAGACAATTTAGAAAGCGTAAAGAAGCTCAAAATGCTCACGGTAAGGTTAAATCTTTTAAGCAACTTGAAGCAGAAGCAAAAAAAGATTAACTTGGAATTCTTTGGAATGCACAAAGTATCGAAATGACCTCCGTATTGCATATGAAGAGCAAGAGCGGAAAGTGTCAAGATGATTTCTTTAATTTCAAATTATAGGGTACAAACGGAAACCAAAGTGCAAAGTGGTTTCCGTATTTTATATGAAGAGGCCACAATATCAAGGACTCAACGTTAGTTTCCGCATCACCGTTCCCATCAGCAGTCCACTACTCTCCACAATTAGCCCCGATGCTTCGATATTTTTCATCGTCTTTCTGTTAATATTAGCGCCCCATAAACTAACTGTTATTGGGTTGAATAAATCCATCCCGAAGCCAAGTACAGGATTTTCACTACGCATATGTTCAAGCATCAAAATCTTTCCTGAAGGTTTACAAACACGTTTTAATTCTTTAAGTCCTTCAACGGGATCAGGAACCGAGCAAAATACACAAGTAGAAACAATGTAGTCAAATGTATGATCTTGAAATGGTAACTCCTGAATATCCGCTTCTAACAGTTGAACTTCGAAACGAAATTGGTTATGTTCAACCTTTTTTCGGGCTAGCTCGAGCATTCGGGGACTAAAGTCAACACCAGTTAACGAAACTCCTTTAGGGTAATACGCTAAGTTTACACCAGTTCCAACCCCAACTTCCAAAACTTCACCACTTACCTGCTTAAGTAACTCTATACGCCATGCTTCTTTTACCATCTTGTCCATCCGATCGTAAATCCGAGAAATGCGGTTATAGCGCTTTATAATTGCATCATTGTGATTACTCATCAAAACCATCCCTTCAGTAAAATGCTATTAATAAAGAGGACATTTCTTATTTTTATAGAAGTTATTTGTATAGAAATTATATCAAATAAGAATAGGAGACCAAAATTGTTCAGTCAACTACTGCTACAAATTACTTATATTCTTTTTCCAATGTTTATTTACTTTTCTTTTATAAAAATGAAACCTTCGTTCAAAAAGTATGACCTTGCAATTATCGGTATCCTTTGCGGAATATCAATATATTTATGTATGGAGTATCCGATTTCCTTTGTAACGGGAAATATGATGGATTTAAGAACAATTCCGTGGCTTATTTCTTTTATATACGGTAGTTTACCAGTTGGCGTAATTCTGACGGCATTAATGTTTTTTTATCGAATACTGATTGGTGGCGCTGGGATGTATGTTGTTTTTATCGCCTATTCGATCTCTCTCGTTGTCATCCTTATTTATTTGAAAGGATACTTAAATTTTTCATATGAAAAAAAAGTGAAGGCGACGTTTATTACGGTTTTAGTGAATTCACTTCTCGTCGTGTCATCGATTCAAACGATTTTTCAATTTAAATTTTCAGAAGTCGTTTTCTTTTATATGTTTTTTGTTGCCCTACATATTTTAATGATGTGGATTACTGTTTATATTATTGAAACATATCGTGAAAACGAAAGATTACAACATGAAATTCAAAAAGCAGAAAAGTTAAATGTCGTTGGTCAAATGGCAGCGAGTGTGGCTCATGAGATTCGTAATCCGATGACAGTAGTTAGTGGGTTTATGCAAATTTTACACCAGTCGAAAGAAATTCCAAAACATCATAAAGAACAAGTGAAGATTATGATGACTGAATTAGATCGGGCCCAAGTTATTATTAATGATTATTTAACGTTAGCCAAACCACAAGCTGAAACTCAAGAAATGATAGATCTAAAGAAACAAATTGATTTAATCGTTCAAACGACGACACCTTATGCTCTTATGAAAAGTGTTAAGATCAACATTGTATACGACGAAACTAAGCAATTCACGGTATACGGCAGTCCAGAAAAAATACAGCAAGTACTAGTGAATATTTTAAAGAATGGAATTGAAGCGAGTCCAGAAACTGCCGAAATACATGTATCCATGGCTAAAGAAAATCACCTTATCAAAATACATATTAGCGATTCAGGAGATGGTTTATCAGAAGAACAAATTGAGCAGTTAGGTACTCCGTTTTACTCGACTAAAACGAAGGGGACAGGTCTAGGCTTAACCGTTTCATACAGTATCGTCAAGTCCATGGATGGAGAAGTTGAAGTATATAGTAAAAAAGGTCAAGGTACATGTTTTACAATCACATTGCCAGAATACCGAGCATAAACTAAGTTCCCCCTACCCCCGCAATAAAAATTAATTGCACATTTTGTTTTACGGAAAATGAGTAGCGAGCTAACAAAACCTTTGAAACCTTATTGCTTTTATGTCGTATATAAAAATAATGTTTATAAAAGGGAAAAGACCTCTTTACAATAGATTGACGAAAACTTATTTGTTAAAATAAATGATGGAAGTGAAAAGGGCGAGCATTTCATCTTCTTGAGATGCTCGCTTTCATATGACTACATTACATTAATGCATAAGGTGGGAATTACATCAATGGATATCGTAACTTTAATTATTATTGCTATTTTTTTAATCGGCTTAATGAGTGCCAATAGAAAAGTAGAAGAAGAAGAGTCATACATGGCGATTAAGTTTTTTGTTTTTTACATAGTTGGTTTACTTTCGTTTACAGTGAAAGGATTTATTATCCCGATTGGGCTTATTGTGTTCTTCCTTATTCGACCGAAACTAAAAAATAAACGGGCGAAAACATTTATGGCCTTGTTAGGATTTGCTGTACTACTCATTAATACAGTTGTCCCTGCGATAGGGAATTTGTTTTAAATCACTTTGCTTTAAGTTAACTATATATATGGCGATTGTAGTAAAAAAACTTATTAATCCAAGAGGATTAATAAGTTTTTTGTAGTTTTAACTAAAAAAATCTTTTAATTTTCACAATTTTATAATATTCTATATGTATATTAAAAAATGGAGGAATTATCCAATGGCAATCATTGAGTCTTTGTTATTGAATTTGCTCTTTTTAATTTTTTTCTTATTATTTATACCTCTTTTCCTAGAAAAAAGTTTGAAAGCGATACCAAGGGAATTTAAAAAGACAATCTTAATTATATCAACGTGCTTTGCAATAGTTAGTAGTATGTCTTTTCCTATTACTGCAGTTGAAGGATTTATTTTTGATTTGCGCTGGATTCCACTTGTTATTGGGATCTTATATGGGGGCATGCCGGTAGGAATTCTTTTGTTTACAATAACAGTAGGGTATCGATTTATAATTGGTGGAGCAGGGGTAATTCCGAATTTAATTGTTTGCGTACTTCTCGTAACTTTATCAATCTTATTAATAAAATGGTTTAAAAGTTCGATAAAGAAAAATAAAATTATAATTGTTACTAGTTTTTCATTGGCATCTGGCCTTTTACAATTAATAGTTTTTTATGTCATTTATCAAATAAATGTAGGTATGTTAGATTTACTTGCCTATTCCTTATTGCTAGTTTTTTCAGCTTTCATCGTCATTTACTCGTTAGAAATGATTAGAGAGGAAAATATGATCAACCAAAAGTTGTTTGAGGCTGAAAAGATGAAAATCGTCAGTCATCTAGCTTCTTCTGTTTCTCATGAAGTTCGAAATCCACTAACGGTCGTTAGAGGTTTTTTGCAAATGATGGAACAAACAGAAATGTCGCGCTACGAGCAAAAAAAGTTCTTAAAAATATCGATGGATGAAATTGACCGCGCTAACATTATTATTGGTGACTATTTATCTTTTGCAAAGCCGACAGAACAAAATATGGAAATACTTGACCTGAAAAAAGAATTTAAACGAGCAATAGATATGATTAAACCGATGGCAAATATGAATTCAGTAGAAATAACTACAAAAATTGAATCTTGTTACATAAAAGGACAATCACAACTTTTTCAACAATGCCTACTCAATATTTTTAAAAATTGCATCGAAGCTATGCCAGAAAGTGGAGAGCTTTCAATAGAGACAAAGAAAGATAAAAAATTGGTATATATTATAATTGAAGACAACGGTCATGGGATGTCAAAAGACCAGTTAGTTAGAATTGGAGAGCCGTATTTTACAACGAAGGGTAGTGGTGGAACAGGCCTTGGCATGATGACAGTGAAGCGAATTGTAGATATGTTAGATGGGGGAATACATATATCGAGTGAACTAAATAAAGGAACTCGGTTTGAAATTTCTATACCAGTAGTAGAGAGTGAAAAGGGTCAAAGTGCATAATAAAAAATGGGGCTGTCCCATAATAACGGGTTCCGTTTCCTATCGCAAAAAACTATTTACAAGCATTTATGTAACTTAATTGGTACACAATTGTGCCTTGAATTATGTAATAAAAATAAAAACATACTAACATTAGTAGTACAGACCCCGGCCAGGGTTTGTGCTACTATTTTTTTATAGTAGAAGTGAAGTCAGGCCGACCAGCCTCTGGGACCATTAAAGAGTCCGTACTA
>SKOL01000705.1 GCA_007120055.1 Anaerobacillus sp. | reverse complement strand
GGCTCGACTAACTGTGGTGAGCCTTGTTTTTTCGCATATTGAACAATGGCCTCAGCAAGTGGATGTGTTGAGTAGCTTTCAATCGAAGCCACTTTAAAAAGGAAGTCTTGCTTAGAAACCCCTTCATTGACCATCACATCGGTCACTTCGGGCTGCCCTTTTGATAACGTTCCTGTTTTGTCTAAAGCAATCGCTTTAATAGAGCTTAACGCTTCTAAATGAACCCCACCTTTAAAAAGAATTCCGTTTCGTGCTCCATTAGAAATGGCCGACAAGGTTGCGGGCATAATTGAAGCAACAAGTGCACAAGGAGAGGCAACAACAAGCATAACCATCGCTCGATAAAACGTCTCGGTCCAACCCCACCCTAATAAATAGTGTGGCAAAAACATCATTAAACCGACGACCATCAGAACACCTTTCACATACGTTCCCTCAAATTTTTCGATAAACAACTGTGAAGGAGACTTTTCTTCTTTCGCTGATTGAACAAGCTCAATAATTTTTTGGAACAACGTTTCATCATTTGTTTTTGTTACCGCGACTGTAATCGCGCCGTTCATATTGACGGTCCCAGAAAAGACGTTGTCGTTTAAATTTTTTTCCACGGGAATGCTCTCTCCTGTGATCGCCGCTTCATCAATTGTTGTTTGTCCTTTTATAATCATGCCATCTGTCGGAATTCGCTCTCCGGGCTTAATTAAAACGTGGTCACCGATCGCAAGCGACGTAACCGCAACGATTTTTTCAACGCCATTGTTTACTACTGTTGCTTCGTTAGGTTGTAGTTCCATGAGTGCGGAAATTTCACGGTGGCTTTTATTTAACGTGTACGTTTCTAACGCCCCGCTTAATGAAAAAATAAAAATTAAAATGGCGCCCTCTGCCCAATAGCCGATAATGGCAGCCCCAATCGCAGCTAAAATCATTAGTAGTTCGACGTTAAGCGTGCGATCGACCACTAAATCGCTTAGTCCTTCTTTCGCTTTAAAATATCCTCCAATCATATATGAAATTAAAAATGCCCCAATCGCCCACGTTTGTAAATCAGTATTTTGTAGCAAGACTCCGATAAGTAAAAACAATCCACCACATATTGAAAAAATTAATTGCTGATGTTCTTGAAAAAAAGATGTTTCTTTTCGTGCTTGTTCCTCAACATTCACACAGCATTTTGTCTCCATTTCTTCTCATCTCCCTTTAATGTTTGTATATATCTAGAAGTTTTTAAGATAATTAGTCGACGATACAACACAGATTCTCAGTGAGGGTATTTCCTTGTTTCTTACTTTAATGAATTTCATAATTCACTCTTGTCGCTATTTAAGTGTCGATATGGCTCATTTTAGGAAATTATGAAATTGACTCGATTGAGAAGAAAAATCAAAGTCAATCCCCCTAAAAACGACGAATTGCTGCCATCCAGGAGAGGACGACAGCAATAATCGAAATTACAATTTAATTTTTTAGTTATCTTTATAGTATCACAAATTGCAGTAAGTGGTGACAAATTTAATGTTGAAAATTTTATTATTTGTAGATCTGCGGGCAGTTTTGAGTTTTGAGTGAAGATTTGTGAGTTGGTTGGTGAAAGCAGCGCTTCGATGGGTAATTAAAAATTTACAATTAGAGTAAGTAATGCTTCGAAGCCCGGCCCACGAACAATTTTTAATTTTAAATTGTAAATTCTAAATTAAAAACAACCCCCGAAGCATTACCCACACCAACTCAACACTCAAAACTCAAAACTCCAAAGCTTAACCCTCACTAATTGTAAATTTTACATTGTAAATTGTAAATTACAATTAAAGAAGAGGCCCAAATGTTGTCGCAAGTCGCTCTTTACTTTTATGGAATAGGGACCGATTTTGAAGTTGCTCGATTGTTAGGAGTTCAGAATTCACAATATCGTATTCCATGATGGCAATCACTTCTTTAATGAACTCACGATTAAAAATGAGGCAGTTGATTTCGTGATTGATATGGAAGCTACGACGATCAACGTTGGCGGTGCCGATATCACAAACTTCTTTATCAATGACAATCGTTTTGGCGTGATAAAAGCCTTGGTAATAGCGGTATATTTCACAACCAGCTTCAATGAGTGGTTGAAAGTACGGGAACGCCGCCTCTTTTACTAAAGGGTGATCACCTTGTTTTGGTACGATTAACTTCACATCAACACCGCGTTTTGCGGCTTCAATTAATTGTGTCTTTATTTCATTGCCAGGAATAAAGTAAGGTGTGCCAATATAAATGGAAGTTTTTGCTTCTTTTATAAGCTTTAGAAAAGCCTCTTCTAAAAACGCACCATCGGAAGGGACGATTTTTAATTGGTGTAACCCTTTGGCCAAAGGTGGGTAATACTTTTTCTCAGATATTTTTTCTTTCGTGGCGACAGACCAGTCTTGTAAAAATTGACCTTGTAAATCTTGAACCCCATCGCCTTTTATACGTAAATGAATGTCGCGCCAATCTCCGAATTTAGGGTCTCGCCCTAAATATTCGTCACCGACATTATAACCACCAATATAGCCAATATGCCCATCAATGACCGTGATTTTACGATGATTTCTGCGGTTCAATGTAAAAAACCAGTATGGAAACTTTGGTGGGTGCGAGTGAGAAAAATGAACGCCAGCTTTACGCAATTGTTTAATTGATTTTTTAGACAAGTGACATCCTAAGCGATCGACAAGAAGTCTAACGGGTACTCCTTCTTCAGCTTTTTCTTGGAGTGCTTTCAATACTTGTGTACCGATATGGTCGTCCCGGAAAATGTAAAATAGCATATGAATGTGGTGTTCGGCGTTATGAATATCATCAATCAACTTTTTGAATAAATCGTGTCCCGTCGTGATCAACTCACATTGACCGTTTCTAATTTCTTGTACATATCGCTTTGCTTCACGACGTTGCTGCTTAATTCCGAGTTTAAAATCCACCGTTCCCCAAACGATTAATAGAATAAAAATCGCTAATGTAATAAGTAGTACCACAGTTTTCCCTCCTCTAAAAGCTTTGCTAAGAACTAGTTTGTCCAATTCCATAAAATGTAGTATTACAAGACGATGTTCAAAAAGTCGGTAATCATAGCATTCGAATCTCTTCGTTGGCTCGCTTCTGTGCTACTCATGTATTAATAACATACATTCCGTTGCTCGAAGCTCCGCCGCCTCGACCTCCTCGGCTCTGATTATCCTCCATTTTGAATACGTAATGAATTTCATAATTTGTTATTTCCGTCACTAAGATCAATATATAGTTGCGTCAAAACCATTCGCAAACTATATATTGCTTGATGTGGCTCATTTTTGGTAATTATGAAATTCATTCAACTACATGCAAAAATAATGTAGAAAAAAATTTTTTTAAAAAATAGTCGACTGAATGCTCATTCATTAAACTTTTGTGTTATAATACGAATTAATTAGTATTTTCTGAATTTTACTAAAAAGGGGAGAATTCAAAAAGGGTAGATTTTGACAAGTGTTCTTTATTAACAAATATTTGAAGGGAGTTGTTGAAATGGATGGATTACTATATGTTAACTGGGCATTATTTTTAATTGTTACTGGTTATGCACTGTATTTATTTGCTACCTTAGTGAAAACACGCTATCAATTTATTAAGCTCGGTAAGAAGGCTGAGTGGAACAAAACAACAAAAGAACGAATTGACGAAGTACTTGTAAACGTATTTGGTCAAAAGAAGCTTATGAAAGATGCGAAAAGTGGTATTATTCATATCCTACTTTTTTACGGGTTTCTTCTCGTACAGTTAGGTGCGATTGATTTAATTTGGAAAGGGTTAGCGATCGGCTCTAATATTCCGTTAGGACCACTTTACCCAATTTTTACGTTCATGCAAGAATGGGTCGTCTTAATGATTATCGTCGCCGTTGTTTGGGCGTTTCACCGTCGTTATGTTGAAAAGCTTGGTAGACTTAAGCGAAACTTTAAGTCTGGGCTTGTCCTTATTTTTATCGGTGGATTAATGGTCTCGAAAATTTTCGGGAAAGCCATGGAGATTATTTGGCTTGATAAAACTGTAACGTGGGCAGAGCCAATTGCCGGAGGTCTTGCAAGTGTATTAAGTGGCATTGGACCTACTGCTGCCGCAGCATTATTTTTCGTATTTTGGTGGGCACATCTTTTATTCTTACTTACATTTTTAGTGTATATCCCGCAATCGAAGCATGCTCATTTAATCGCTGGTCCTGCAAACGTTTACTTAGGGAGAACGCATAAAGTTGGGCAATTGTCCTCGATTAACTTTGAAGATGAAGACCAAGAAGTATTCGGAATCAATGAAATTGAAGGTTTTAATCAAAAGCAACTACTAGATTTATATGCCTGTGTTGAGTGTGGACGCTGTACGAGTATGTGTCCAGCATCTGGAACTGGAAAAGTGTTATCACCAATGGACTTAATCGTTAAACTTCGTGATCACCTTACAGAAAAGGGTGCCGCTGTAACGTCGCGCAAACCGTGGATGCCAGAGTTTGCTTTTAACAACACAAAAGCAAATCAGTTAGCAATGCAAGGAGCGGGTGGTCAAGAAGCAGCAGCAGGTTATGACGTTTCAATGATTGGTGATGTCATTACAGAAGAAGAAATTTGGGCATGTACAACTTGTCGTAACTGTGAAGACCAATGTCCAGTGATGAACGAGCACGTCGATAAAATTATTGATATGCGTCGTTACTTAGTTCTTACAGAAGGAAAGCTTGATGCCGATGCACAGCGTGCGATTACGAATATTGAACGTCAAGGTAACCCATGGGGCATCAACCGTAAAGAGCGTGAAAACTGGAAGAAGTTAGATGAAAGTATTGAAGTGCCAACCGTAAAAGAAATGGAAAAGAAAGGCGAAGAAAT
>SKOL01000616.1 GCA_007120055.1 Anaerobacillus sp. | reverse complement strand
TATATTTATCATCATAAGTTTCTGGGTCAGCTAGTGTCACTAAGTGACCGAGCGCCCAAGTTACAATATATTCGTTCCCTTCAAGGAAGCCGTTGCCTTTTTTCGGACAGTTTAAAACGCGCGCAATATCCCTTCCGACAGAGGGCTTCTCACATAACACTATTTTTTTCATGAAAAACATCCTTTCAAGTTAGCTACCCATTACTATACCATAACTTCAAGGGCGAATCTTTTTTCACAGAAAAAAGGCAACTAATAGCATTAAGCTTCTAGTCACCTTCTTTACCTTCTATTATTTAATGAATAATAATACATCAAAGTTATTATTCATTAAATATAGTTTTAGTACAAAAACTACCCGTAAAAAAAACACCCGCTAATGCGGGCGTTACAGTTTGTAGACACATTATTTTTTTACATCAATTCAGACTATTAGGAAAAATTTAGGCGTTATTCTTGGATTGGGTCTGGTGTCATCCCTTCTTTTTTAACTTTTTTATTCGTTTTCATGTTCTCCATTTCTTTACCAAGCTTTTTTACATCTTCTAAATCTGTTGCCATAGTATTTAAACTTTTGTCTTTTTCGCGTTGCTCGTCTCCTTTCTTTTTTGAGATTGGATTTTCTAACTGTTTTTTATCCTTATAATCATCAATTTTACCCGCGCCTAATCCTTCGTTGATCATCTCATCAATTTGTTCTTTTTCCGGTTTCATAAAGAAGATCATCCTCCAATCTTTTTTTACTAAACTAGGTCGATTGCGTCATTTACTAATAAGTCGTTTACGTAACGGATAACCTTATTTTTTAGTTCCTTACTAACCTGTTCCCAAGCTCGTCCTAGTGTAAACATTAAATTTAAAGACGAAAGCTAGTGTTCGAGAATTTATTCGATTGGCGAAATTTTTCATTTACTATCGCCCTTTATCTCGTTAAAATATGGATAGTAAATTGATGGAATCGAGGCTAAAACGATGGGAAAGAAATTAGATGAACAAAGTATCGGGATCTTCGCGGCACTGGCTGCGTATATCTTATGGGGGGTATTTCCTCTATATTGGAAATTACTCAATCACGTACCTGCTGATGAGGTGCTTGCACATAGAATTATATGGTCACTTGTATTAATGTTTGTAATTTTACTAGCTTTAGGGAAGTTGCCATCCTTTTTCAAAGATGTAAAAATGATTTTTTCATCAAAAAAGCAACTACTTTTCATGTTACTCGCTTCCATTTTTATTAGTGTAAATTGGTTTACATATATTTGGTCAGTAGCTAATGAACAACTAGTTGAAGCAAGCTTAGGTTATTACATTAATCCACTCGTTAGCGTGGTACTTGCCGTCATAATCTTTAAAGAAAAATTAACACGTCCACAGAGCTTTGCCTTCATTCTAGCAACAATTGGAGTAGCCATATTAGCCGTTTACACAGGTGGCATACCAATCGCCACCCTTACGTTAGCATTTAGCTTCGCCTTTTATGGCGCGATAAAAAAAATCGTTAAAGTTGGAGCACTTACAAGCCTTGCCGTCGAAACGATGCTTGTAACACCCATTGCGCTCATTTACTTAACGATGATTCACGCCACCGTTAACGATGCTTTTTACGTTCACTCACTATCAACTTTCGCTTTATTAATTGGGGCAGGCGTCGCAACAAGCGTACCATTACTTTTATTTGCGGTCGGAGCTCGGCGCATCCCACTATCGATGATTGGCTTTTTACAATATTTAGCACCAACTATTACACTATTAATTGGAATCTTTCTTTTCAAAGAACCTTTTAGTAGCTTCCATTTGCTAGCTTTTTCATTTATATGGATGGCTCTTGCTCTTTACACTTTTTCTAAATCAAAAATATATCGACGGATCCAGCTTGATAAAGTTGCGAAGGTAAAACGAACAGCGAGTTAATTAAAGAATGGTGCAGTCCCTAGTGTCAGATCACTATAATAAGCTCTAAATATAGACGTATAAATTAATCGATCGTCTAATTTTAGGCACCTAGTGACACTTTTATGGGGGCCGCACCCTTAATTTTGTTTAACGTTCTCATTAAATTAAGAGAATCAAACAATGGCGTATGCTTTTGATATGACTTTCCTAAACGATAATAATGATCAACAATTTTTTCGTTTAAGCCTTTGTATTTTTCCGGGACAAAAGGTAGTGAATCTGCTTCTTCTTGCGTCCATACCGTACGGCCCGGTTCAACAAATTTATTATCTGCAATTGTAACGTCACCTGTTATCGTAGCGCCATGTAAAACAACGCAGTTCCGCCCGATAATTGCATGATTGATCGTTACGCTTTGTCCAATATATGTGTTATAGCCGACAAAAACCGGACCATGGACAACCGCATCATGTAAAATACTATTAAACCCCTCTAAATAAACACCCCACCTTTTCCCGTCATATTCTAAATATTCGTTCGGCGTTGCGTGAATTGCAATAAAATCTTGAATGTTCGTATACGGTCCAATATAAAATGGATATGACGAATCGGAACGTAGTATATTTTTGAAACCGACAAACACATGTTCATTAATCTCAATGTCCCCAATAATAATTGAGCCTTGCGCAATCACCGCATCTTTACTAATCGTTGGGTAACTAACTGAAGCAACCTCATCAACAGGTGGATTATGATGGATAATTGTTTCCAAAAGAATAACTCCCTTTCAAAAAATAGTCGTAATATTGTATGCTCTAACGAATGAATTGCGTTAAGAACTTTCTAGTCCCTTTTTTCATACTTTAAAAGTATGGAGGCGATGCGATGATTGATGGGATGATAAACTTCATAAAAAAAGGAATACAACTTCCGAAAGCAGGTTACGAATTTTTACTAGATGAGCGTGAATCAAAAAAATATGAAAAAAATAGTGTTGTGCGATGGAACGAGTTGTCTTTTCAGGAAGATAGATTAAAAGCGATCGATCAACAACTCCGTAATTTTAAACATGAAGCGACACCGTTGACTCAAGCAGATCGCAGTTTAGTTGCAAACATTCATAAAAAAACAAGTGAGTTAAATCGAAACAATGTTACGAGGACGCAAGCGTATCTTGACTACTACAAGAAACACCCTGAAGTTCATTGGGCATTTTTAGCACACCTCGTTTCTCGTAACGGTGGCTGGAATATGACCGACTTAAAAGGCTCTATATTAGATGGGGTCTTATCTAATGATGCCCGTGAGCATTTCTTTTCTTTTTTAGAACGAGCAAATGCACTTATTTTTCATGATGCATACCGACAGCTTCTTTTATATGAAGCTAGTAAGGAACGAAATAAAAGCTTATTTTATTTACTACCGAAATTGGACGTTTCACGATTTATGCGGCCATTTTGGAGCGACTTTTTCGAAAATAAAAATAGTCAATTATTAACGGTTGCCTTAATTATTAATGAACAACACTATATTGAAAAAAGAGTCGTTCATCATCCTTCGTTTAAAGAAAAGGTGCTAAACAATATTATTTTTCAACTTCAAGATGTGTTGCAGTTTACGTACGTTCTTTTTCCGTTTATCGTAAAAGACCGAAAATTGCGCCTTACTGGTACAACCGTTAGTGATTTTACTAATGTAGAGCATCGTATAGAAATTGGGAAGAAGTTATATTGTCAATTATTTGGTATCGAAAATTTATATAACGATATTTCAAAATTTGCATTGAATGTGCAACATACAGGCTCACGAAATGATTATTGGTCTAGTATGTTTACAAAAAGCCGTCAAGAAAAGCTCGATATGACAAGTCTTTCATGCCGCCCCAAAAAGCCAATTGTTTTTAGTCCACTATTAGAGAACGCTTGGGAAGATGTTCGTCATTCGTTTACAGATGAATCTGATTGGTATCAAGTTGGCAGTGAGATTACTCCATTCTTTTCAAAAACTAAAACACCAACTTCATTCGACTTAACAATGAAATATTGTCGTGACGTTCATAAAATGGTAGTCGCAAGTAATGCAATGAAAATCATTAAAAACTAGCCACTTTCCTTTCTTTCACCGAGCTGCTTTGGTATTGTAGGTGAAGGAAAGGGCGTGGAAAACAAATGAAATCGATACATATTTTAATGATCGGCGCCGGAAGAATGGCAGAAGCGATCATTTCAGGACTCGTAGATCAAAAAAATGAGAACATTAAAATTACGGTAACAAATAAATCAGATACGCATCGCTTACAAGAAGTTGCTAATCGTCATGAAATTGCGACTGCTAATGACTGGCGTGATGCCGTTGGTGGTGCTGACGTCATTATTTCTGCTGTGCCACCAAGTGCTCACGAACAGTTATTGTCCGAACTATCACCATTAATCAACAAACAGCTTTTCATTACCGTCGCGGCTGGAATTGATACTACATTTATGCAAGGACATTTGCCTGAAGGGACCGCAGTATGCTGGATTATGCCTAACACCGCTGCACAACTACAAGCATCAATGTCGACATACGTTTGTGGGCACTACGTAACGAGTGAACAACGAGAAATCATCGAAATTATTTTAGCATCTATCGGTCATTATGAAGAATTAACAGAAGATCAAGTTCACGATTTAACCGCAATTACTGGCAGTGCTCCTGCTTTTCTTTATTCCTTTGTTGAGGCGTTGGAAGAAGCTGCCATTCAATATGGAGTTAGTCAAGACCAAGCCCGAAAACTGGTAGTGAACATGATCAGTGGATCAGCGGCAATGCTAGCAGACGGAAACCCTGCTAGCGAGTTACGTGAACAAGTAACAACTCCAGGTGGCTCAACCGCTGCAGGGTTAAATGTGTTAGATGAAGGCGACTTCAAAAAACTACTAAGTGAGGCCGTAAAAGCGACGAACTTACATGCGCGCGGAAGGTCGAATTAGGAGTTTTTTGGT
>SKOL01000081.1 GCA_007120055.1 Anaerobacillus sp. | reverse complement strand
TACGAAGTAAGTAAAGATACATTGAAAACTGATCGATAATGAAATAAATTATTAGAAAATATTTAATTATCTTAATTATTTATTTAAT
Organism: Anaerobacillus sp.; assembly: GCA_007120055.1. Next base: position 4,801 of record SKOL01000081.1, on the reverse strand, counting down.
TTTTATTAGTATAATCGAAACTTTGATTACAGTCAATTGTTAATTCGACAAAATTTACGATCTAAACAAAATATTTTTGTGTATTTAGATTACGTTTTGTATTAATTTCAGAAATTTTCACTGCAAAATGTATTTAACAGTAAAAGTTCAGGTTGTAACAAGTGTTTAAAAGTTTTATTTTTTAATATAATATTTCGTGAGTGTTCAATACTAAGATGAAAAGGACGAAACTCTTTTAAAAATTTTATCCAAGAAAAACCGCACCATAAAGTAGTGCCCCGACAATAACTAAGGATGGGTGAACTTTGAGTTTCTCTAATAGTAGTAAACTAACGATCCCAATCATTACTGTTTGAAGCATTCCTGCGCTAGACCAAGATGTAGAAAAGAATTGAAATGCTAGTACGCCTAATAAAATGGCGATTGTTGGTTTAATAAGAGCTGTCATACGCTTTACTCTAGGAGAATCTTTGAATTTGAACAGAAGACCGAGTAAAAACAGCATTGCAATTAATGATGGAGCGACTGTAGCGAAAAGAGCTACGAATGACCCAATAGTACCGCCGACTTCGTAACCAATGTATCCTGCCATTTTTGTAGCAATTGGACCAGGCAATGCATTTGCGATCGCTAATAGTTCACCGAATTCTTCGACAGTGACCCATTGATATCGTTCAACTACTTCTGCTTGAATGAGAGGTATTGATGCAGGCCCTCCACCATAACCAACAATTCCAGGTATAAAAAATGCGATAAAAATTTCAATATAAATCATAGTGATTACCTCCTAACCTGTTTTACTTTGTTTCTTTTTCGTCGTTTTATCTTCTGAAGAATCTTTTGCAACCAAGCCGTAAACTAGTAAAATTCCAATGACGATAGCAGGGTGTATATTAAATAACTGATAAGCGATAATACTAATGATTGATAAGGCTATAGTTTGTAGCCAACCAAGTCCTTTTTTTGATTGCTTTAAAAATTGGTAGGTTAATACGATCATCATAATTCCAATGACTGGAGTAATTGCTTGTGTCATACCGATGACAATTCTAGAATCACGAAATGTTGCCAAGACACCAATTAACCCGATTAAAAAGAATACAGTAGGCATGACGGTTGCAAAAATAGCATTTAATAACCCGACCCAGCCACCAATTCGGTAACCGATGTACCCAGCCATTTTCGTAGCGATCGGTCCGGGCAATGTATTTCCTAACGCTAAAACATCGGCAAATTCTTCATCTGTCATCCATTTAAATTGTTCAACTACTTCTTTATGAACAAGTGGTATTGTTGAAGGACCACCTCCGAATCCGAGCATTCCGGAGCGGAAAAAAGCAATAAATATATTAATTTGGGTTTGCCACACACTTATCACGACCTTTCTAAAAATAGAGCTTTTTAATCCTTAAATGGTTTAAGGGTTATAGACGCCCACCTCAACGCGTAGCGTAGGTGGGAACTTTTAATCAGGTGGAGTCGAGACTCCATCTGATTTCTTAGGCGAACTCGTTTCAGCTTGCTGAAACGAGTTCGCTTAAAATAAAATGTATTTTAGAGCTAAAGTAATTTACTATTAGAGATACTGACATGACGGTTGTAAACGTTTGAAGTGAAGTTAAGACTTCTACTATTCAGTAAATTCAGATATAATAGGAACACATAATTTATATTTAGGTGGTGCTTACATGCCTGTCGATGCTACAGATAAAAAGATACTTCAACTACTTAGCGGCAATGGACGCATGTCTTACGTCGATATTGCGAAAGAACTTGGTTTATCCCGCGTAGCCATTCGGGAACGAATTAATCAATTAATGGAAGACAATGTGATAGAACAATTTAGTGTCATCATTAACTCAGATAAGGTTGGTAAAAAGGTTTCAGCATTCTTTGAAGTAGATTGTGAACCAACGGCTCTAGTTTCAGTAGCTGAAACATTAGCTGAAAATCCGAAAGTAGCCAGCTGTTATCAAATGACTGGACCTAGTACATTGCATATGCACGTTCTTGTTGAAGACTTTGAAACGTTAGAAGCCTTTATTAATGAAGAGTTGTATGCTTTATCTGGAATTACTCGAGTCGAAAGTCATATTCTTTTACGCCGATTTAAAAGTAGAACTGGACTTAAGCTATAAAGAGCTGAGCGAAAATTGCCAAACGTCCATTCAACAAGCTTAGGAATATCAAAAGCCTGCTTCTTTCGTTCGTTTGCAGGTTTTTAATTTTGAAAAAAGTCTAGAAATCCCATAAAGAGGAATAGGATTTCTAGTTTTTTCATTATTAAATACCTAATTTACCACGAAGCTACTTCTCCATCCGTACGCGGTTCTGTTGCTCCACTTAAGACACCCGTTTGATTGTTTCTCCAAATAATTTGGCCACGACCAAAGCCACCTTCGTCTAAGTTTCTTTTAATATCGTGTCCTTTTCTTGCTAATGTTTTTGCAATGTGGTCTGGAAATTGCGGCTCAACAAGCACCGTCTTATCGTTTGTCCATAACCAACGAGGTGCATCTAAAGAGGCTTGTGGATTTAAATGAAAGTCGACGGTATTCATGATTACTTGTACATGTCCTTGTGGTTGCATAAAACCACCCATTACTCCAAATGGACCAACAGCTTCTCCATCTTTCGTTAAAAATCCAGGGATAATTGTATGGTACGTCTTTTTCCCAGGTTTGAGGTAATTATCATGAGTTGGATCAAGCGAGAAATTATTTCCACGATTTTGTAGAGCAATTCCTGTGTTCGGGATAACGATTCCTGAACCAAAGCCCATATAGTTACTTTGAATAAATGAAACCATATTGCCTTCTCCATCAGCGGTACAAAGGTAGACGGTTCCACCTTTTTGTGGTTCACCAGGAACTGGAGTTAAAGCCTCGTCTTCAATAAGTGAACGACGCGTTGCGGCATATTGTTCAGACAGTAACTCTTCTACTGAAACGGACATAGAAGTAGGGTCCGTTATATATTTTAGTCCATCAGTAAATGCTAGTTTCATAGCTTCAATTTGTTTATGATACGTTTCAACATCATCTTTAACGTTAAATTCAAATCCTTTTAAAATGTTTAATGCTTGAAGGGCAATAATTCCTTGTCCGTTTGGAGGAATCTCCCACACATCATAGCCGCGATAGTTGACACTAATCGGCTTCACCCACTCTGGACTATAAGCAGCCAAATCACTTTTACGAATTAGCCCACCGTGCTCTTGAGAGAATGCATCAATTTTATCTGCTATTTCTCCCGTGTAAAAAGCTTCTGCGTTGGTTTCTGCAATAAGACGCAATGTATCTGCATGTCCTTGGGAAGACCACACATCACCAGCTTTTGGAACTTTTCCATTAGGAGTAAATGTGTCAAACCAAGACGTGAATTCTTCGCCTTTGAATACTTTTGAAAATTGTTCATAAGCTTGTTTCCAGTATTTTGCTAGAGTAGGAGAAACGGGATAGCCGTTCTCAGCATAATCGATGGCTGGTGCTAATACTTGTGAAAGTGGTAACTTTCCAAATTTTTTCGATAATTCTGCCCAAGCGCCGGGAGTACCAGGTACTGTTACAGGAATTAAACCGTATTTGGGCATTTCATCTTTGTGACCAGCTTGATCAACAGCTTCCGCAGTCAGTTTTTCAGGAGCTTGACCGCTACCATTTAATCCGTGGAGTTCTCCATTTACCCAAACTAATGCAAATGCATCAGAACCAATTCCATTCGATGTTGGTTCTACAACGGTTAAACAAGCTGCAGTCGCAATTGCCGCATCAATCGCGTTTCCACCATCCTTAAGTATTTGTAAACCTGCCTGAGCAGCTAAAGGTTGAGAAGTCGCCACCATTCCTTTTTTTCCGTATACTACATTCCTTTGAGATGTATAAGGATAGTAGTGAGCATCAGTATTTAACAACTTAATCGCCTCCGAGTTTTTATTATGAAAGTAAAAAGTTTATTTTACTTTCTTTTTAGTTATAAAATAAGTAATTTTCAATACATTTTGTATTTTCTCTATTATAGTTAATTATCTTTTGTAAGTCTAGGTAGTTATTTATATTTTTTGAATATTGCTTCAGAAAAGTTCTAGAACCCTCTAACAATGACCATAGAGAAATAGGGAACGATAATAGAGATGGGGTGTATTTATTATTCTGAATTTGCAAAAATAAGGGAGGGAAACTGAATATTTTTTTAATATAGAAACAAATGAAATTGTATTCGTTTCGAGCTATTTGTTTAAAAGTGAGAAAAATAAAGAGCGAGTCATTGAATGGTTACGTGAAGAAAATATTATTTTTAACGAAAGATAAATAAGGAAATCCCTAAATCTAATCTCATTTAATAAAAGGAAAATCCTTACTACTAGTAGAATATTAGTGGTAAGGTTTTTTTTGTTGAAGTTTGACGAATAATCTCAGGAGCAAGTGCTCATCTTGGATCCTACTAAAGGGTTTTACTTTTGTTATTAATGATTTATTAATTAAACTCAACTCGTAATTGCATCTAAAGATAAATTTTTTATGTTAGATTACTCAATGAATTTCATAATTCATTATTATCGCCACTAAGATCAATATATAGTTGCGTGATGTGGCTCATTTTTGGTAATTATGAAATTCACTCTACTATGTAAAAGTTAGAATAGATTTAAACTTTAAAGAAGGCCAAAAGAGGTATTTACCAAATGGATATTGATGTTTTATTAATAAATTTTTTGTTTATTCTTTTACCATTGTTCATGATTTATATGGTGTTTTCACTTAAGAAAAATCTAAATATCTTTTATAAAAAGGGGATTATC
>SKOL01000379.1 GCA_007120055.1 Anaerobacillus sp. | reverse complement strand
GATTCACCCCGACAATAAGCGTAAATACAATCAGCGGTAGGATTAAAAACATTAATAAGCGAAGCATTAGATCTCCGAACGGTTGTAAAACCGGTACAACACTTTCACCGAAAATTAATCCAACCAAAATACCAAGAATAAGTGCAATTGTAATTTTTAAAACAAGAGATGCATCCCAATAAGTTTTCCATATAGATTTCATTTTAAAAAAACCTCCAATCATTTGATGTGCGTTAATAAGTGAGTGAATTTCATAGTTACCAAAAATGAGCCACATCACGCAATATATAGTTCGCGAATGGTTTTGACGCAACTATATATTGATCTTAGTGGCGGAAATAATGAATTATGAAATTCATTAAAGTAAGCTAACAATTAATGGAATAAAAGAGTTAACTTCTACTAAGTACTTTAGTCCGAAAACGCAATAAAACTACATTTCTTATAAATTAACTCGGAATTGATTAGTCCTTATTTTATATAAAGAAGAGGGGAGTTGTCAATAGGAAATTGAAGGGATTGGGGGACAGGCCCTTGTCCCGTTTTGAGGGTGCGCCACTAGGGGAAATGGTGTTTTGTTATGCACTTAGCAGAAATTACTGGAGTATCGAAAAGTGTTATTGACCGAATTAGAAGGCGAGGGGTGGCGGATAATTGGACAGGGACCTGTCCCTCCCGCCCCCGTCCCCAGGGGGAAATTAAATAAAGGATAGCTTAGTGTGATGTCGAATTTTAACAAATAAACATTTTGAGGAAAAATATATTAATACTGTGCTTGTGGTAAAAAAGGGAGAGGGTGACAAAAATGGATCTCATAGATATTCAGCCGAGTGTACAAAAAATTGCCGATGCGATTGCAGCTGTACTAAAAATTGAAGTAGAGATTGCGAATCATCATTTCATAAGAGTAGCAGGGACTGGCCAGCAAAAAACGAGTATTTTACATAAAATGGAAGGTGATTTAGTCTATCAATCTGCGATTCGAACGGGTGGTCCAATAATTATCGAAAATCCGGGGTATGAGTTAGTTTGCGAAAGGTGTGTCTATTATAAAAATTGTAATGAAACAGGTGAAATTTGCACCCCGATCACTTATGAAGGTAATGTCATTGGGGTCATAGGTCTATTAGCTTTTAATGAAGAGCAAAAAAAACGATTATTTGAGAGTACGGATGAAATTTTAACTTTTTTGAACAAGATGGCCAATCTAATAGCTACTAAACTCCATGAACATGAAATGATTGAGCAATTAACGAAAACATCTGAAAAACTTTCAAAAATTATGAACCTCGTTAATCAAGGAATTATCGTCGTTAACAACCACGGTGAAATACATAATATCAATGAAAAAGCTAAGTCTTTATTAGGAATGGATGACGACACCTCACTTTCTTCTCAAACGAAGATGCTTTTAAGTCTATTGGTAAAAAACGAAGAAATTTCTCAAGAGACAATCAAGCTTTCCGTTAAAAGTGAGGAGAAATCATTCTTTCTAGTCAAACAAAATATTTCTAACTTAGGTAAAAAAGATGAATACTTACTAATCATACAATCGGTTGATGAGATTGAACACTTGGCGGAAAGAGCCGCCGAAGAGCAAAGAAAGCCCTTTTCGCAAATTATCGGTGTAAGTCCGCAAATGAAAGAATTAAAGGATTATGCTTTCAAAGTTTCTAATTCTAATTCGACGATACTCATTCAAGGCGAAAGTGGGACAGGCAAGGAAGAGTTTGCCAAAGCGATTCACTTTTCAAGTCCGCGTAAAGAACATCCTTTTATTACCGTCAACTGTGGGGCAATCCCAGACACTTTATTAGAAAGTGAATTATTTGGTTATGAAAAAGGAGCCTTTACTGGGGCAAACAATAATGGTAAGCAAGGAAAATTCGAATTAGCACACAATGGTACTATTTTTTTAGATGAAATCGGTGAAATGCCCTCTCTATTACAAGTGAAATTGTTACGTGTCATTCAAGAAAGAGAAATCGAGCGCCTTGGCGGAAGTAAGCCGATCCCTGTCAATGTAAGAATTATCGCTGCAACGAATCGTAATTTGCAATCGATGGTTGATAAAGGTGATTTTAGAGAAGATTTATATTTTAGATTAAATGTTATTCCAATGTTTATCCCATCCCTGAGGAATCGAAAAGAGGATATTCTTAAAATAAGTGATCACCTCATTGCGATATACAATAAATCCTTTTCAGCTAATGTCCTTGGGTTTGAAAAAGAAGTTCAACAATTAATGTTGAACTATTCGTGGCCTGGAAATGTTAGGGAGCTCAAAAATTTTATCGAGTATTTATTTAATTTTATTTCTGAAGGGTGGATTACGATCGAGAAGACTGGAGATATGATACGCAGGAAGCTAAACCTACACAAGAGTGTTTCTTCAGAAGAAAAGCGCACGTTTTCATTGAAAGAAATGGAACGAGAAATGATCAAAAAGGCATTAAAGCATGTGGATAGTATGAATTTAAATATAGAAGATGCTAGTAAACTACTCGGCGTAAGTCGTGCGACCCTTTTTCGAAAAATAAAAAAGTATCAAATTGAGATTTAGTATCTTTTTGAGACTTGAAGTCTTTATTTAAGGTGTACACTCGTTTTTCAGAATATTCACAACTGAGTAACAGCAAAATTAGTATCAAAATGAGATTGGTGTTTTCTAAAATTTTTTAGAACTATCTGCAGTGGGGATTTTTTAAAATTTTAAAAACCTAATAAACAAGGGAGGTATCTCGTAAAAAATGTTTTTTTAGCAGCCTACACAAACTTGGCACGAAACTTGCTTTATATTTAGTAAATGTTGTAGGAGGTGTCATTTTAGATGATTAATCAAATTAAAACAAATAAAGCTCCCCGTGCTGTAGGGCCATACTCTCAAGCAGTAACAGCTAACGGGTTTGCCTTTCTTTCAGGGATGTTACCGTTAAATATTGAAACGGGGGACATGGTAGGAGCAACGGCTGAAGAACAGACGGAGCAAATCATGGAAAATATTAAAAGTTTATTATCTGAACTAAACCTTGGGCTTGATGATGTTGTGAAAACGATGATTTTTCTTAAATCTATGGATTCATTTCAAAAAGTTAATGAGGTATATGGCTCTTATTTTGAAACACACAAACCTGCACGAAGTTGTGTTGAAGTTTCTGAGATTCCTAAAGGTGCACTAGTTGAGATTGAAGTAATTGCCTTATTGAAGAATTGAGGGGAGGGGATGAAATGCCAAAGCAGTCAGAAAGAACAAATGTAATATGGGCAAAAAATAAATTTTACGGTCATAAAAGCAACAGTCAAGAACTTAAATTTTTCCGTCAAGATGAAATAGATAAAGCTTACATGTTCCAAAAATCGCACTCATTATTTAACGAAACCCCTCTACACCAATTGAAAAATTTGGCGCATTACTTAAACGTTCAAGATATTAGAGTCAAAGATGAATCTTACCGTTTTGGATTAAATGCTTTTAAAGTACTAGGAGGTATTTTTGCTGTTGGAAAATGCTTAGCAAATAAGTTAGGGAAAAATATTGAGGACCTTTCTTTTGAAGCATTAAAAGAATCTAAAGACGAGTTAGGTGAGCTTACGTTTATTTCAGCGACCGATGGTAATCACGGAAGGGGAGTTGCGTGGGCTGCTAGAGAGCTGGGACATAAATCAGTCATCTATATGCCTAAAGGATCTTCATTACATCGACTTGAGGCGATCAGTGACGAAGGGGCCGAAGCCTATATTATTGATTTAAATTACGATGATGCGGTGAGGAAATGTGCACAATTATCAGATGAGCACGGCTGGATTATGGTTCAAGATACAGCTTGGGAAGGATATGAAGAAATTCCGCTTTGGATTATGCAAGGGTATGGAGCGATGGGAAAAGAAATCGTAGATCAACTGAAAAAAGAGGAAGAACAACCACCCACACATGTATTTTTACAAGCAGGGGTAGGGTCCTACGCAGCAGGAGTAACCGCTTACTTGACGCAGTATTATTCGGATCAGCCACCCGCTGTCATTATCGTAGAACCAGATCAAGCGGATTGTTATTACCGCTCCTTTTCTAACCCGAGTGGTATTCGAACAACGGTATCGGGTGATATGAACACGATTATGGCGGGGCTCGCTTGTGGTGAACCGAATACGATTGCTTTTAATATTTTACGGCAATATGCAAAAGGTGCTTTCTCATGTCAGGATCAAGTTGCCTCACTAGGAATGCGGATTTACGGGAACCCACTGAAAGGTGACCCGAAAGTAATATCTGGGGAATCGGGTGCTGTTACATTAGGTTTACTACATGAATTGCAAAAGAATGAGGCCTACTTGACCATTCGCGAAGAACTATCGTTAAACTCTCAATCTCGTATTTTACTTATTAATACGGAAGGGGATACAGACCCTGACCATTATTTGGAGATTGTTTGGAAAGGGCTACATTCAAACGTTGATCAATGATGTTTTTGAAAAATAAGGAGGATGCCGAATGTTATCTGAAAAACGTAAACAGGATGTAATTGAGCTTTGTCAATCATTAGTACAAATTCAAAGTTATTCAGGGGAAGAGAATTTAGTAGCAAATCGAATTAAAGAAACGGCGAAAGTAAGCAACTTTGATGATGTGATTGTCGATGAATACGGAAATGTCATGCTTGTGATCGAAGGGAAACAACCTGGTCCGATCGTATTATTGGATGGGCACATTGATACGGTTCCTGTCCAGCCTGAAAACTGGTCGCTCGATCCCTTTTCTGGAGAAATTAAAGAGGGCAAGATATATGGACGCGGGACTTCAGACATGAAAGGTGCGGTTAGCGCTATGATCTGCGCGGCTATCAATTTTGCTGAAGATACAAATAAAGTTTTTCCAGGAAAAATTGTTGTGTCTTGTAG
>SKOL01000774.1 GCA_007120055.1 Anaerobacillus sp. | reverse complement strand
TTTTTAAAAGAAGATGAAAAGTTACCGATTTGTAAAGATATCGACTTTACTGAAGCAATTAAGATAAACCCTTTAATTTTTGATTTATATGATAAACTGCAAATTGAAGATTTAAAACCGTGGGAAGAAAAACATCACTATATTCCAATCATTTTAGAGAGTTGGAAAAGTACTGAACCAGTGATTGCTAGTCTGTTTGAAAATCGCGATAGAGAAAAAGCGTTAGAGCCAATGAAAAATATGGTACTGCTTTTTTTAATGTTTCTCTTTTGGCTAAATGATCGACCAGTACCAGCACTAAATGGAATGAACGCTGATCTAAAGGATCTGAAAATTAAGCCTGTTAATGTAGGGGAACGACTTGATTATATATTATCTATTCCTAATCATTACCACGCATTTATACAGTTACAGCAACTTTTTATTGAGTTAAATAAAAAATATGCAGTTGTAAAAAAGCAAGATCAAGCTTCAAATTAAAGTGAAACTGGCCAATTAACAACCAACATCTATTATAATTTTGAAAAATGTCGGTCGCTTTTCTTTCGCTTCGCTTTAAACTTCTAACGAATTTTAGAGGCTCACTCAAGAAAAGCGACCGAGCATTCTTTTTACACAAAACGTATATGGGTTACACCCTCATCCTCTAACATAAAGTCGAGACCTTTGCCTTCCGGATTTTTACAAACCGACAAACCAATTTTTTTACAAACTAAAAGGATGATTTATATGGTGGGTTATTTGCAATGCAAAAGGCCACCTTTAAATCATCCTTCTTTGTTTGTCTTTTAAAATTTGCTAACTTGTTTCAGTTTCACCATTTTCATTATTTTCTCCGTTAAGAGCATCATTATCGCCATCGGTTTCGTCTTCATCGTCATCATCATCATCGTCATCATCATCATCATCGGATCCGCCGATGATTTCATCGAGGTCATCAAGTGGATTAGGAATTTCAATAGGTGTTTCTGACTCTGTATCCTCATCGATTTCGTCATCTTCAATACCTTTATCAGGAATTTCAACCTTTAACTCCACTGGATCACTTCGAACTTCATTATTAAGATCAGAGACAGCACGGAGTTTAAAGTGATAAGTACTATCGCTTTCCGGATTAAAAATGATGTGTTGCATTTCATCAGAAAATGAAATTATTTCGAATTCCTCATTATTTACCGAAAGTTGTAGTTCAAATGAAAACTCTTCTCTTTCATCCTCTGGATATGCCCAAGATAGAATGATTTGGTCTGTAATTTCGTTATATGATCCCATAAATTCCGTTGGTTTGTCAGGTTTCATGAACTGTTCTGAAACTTTTGTTGGTTCGTTTCCTCTGACAAAATATTCATAGATGATCTCATCGGTTGGTGTAAATTCACTCGGCAATAGACCAGAGCTTCTCTCAATACCTACCTTAACAACAGAATTCGGTTGTTTAAACTCTGCTGTTTCTTTTCCTTTCGAAACTTCTGTCATTACTTGCTTAAACAAGTCTAAGACAATTTGAGTATTTGTGATTTCACGCCGGTCTCTATATCCCGTCCATACAGCAATAGAGTAGTCAGTCGTATACCCTGCAAACCAACGATCGACAGTGCCGTTTGATGTTCCAGTCTTCCCAGCCATCGGTAGTCCTTCAACTCGAGCATTTCTTCCTGTACCAAATGGACCAACAGCCGTTTTTAACATGTCAGAGATCATGTAAGCCGTATAGTCACTCATGGCGATGTGAGAATCTGGTGTAAGGTCAATGATACGTCCGTCAGGAAATTCAACTTTTCTTACGGTGTACGGCTTATTATAAACTCCACCGTTACCGAACGCAGCATAAGCTCCAGCGACTTCGTCTGTTGAAAGACCGTGAGTAAATCCACCGATCGAGTAAGATTCTTGAATATTATCTAAAGAAAGTCCTAATCCTTCTCCAAATGATTTTGCTTTTTCGACTCCGACTTCTTGAAATGCTTTAACTGCAGGGACATTTCTTGATAAAGCTAAGGCTCTACGCATTGACATTGGGCCATGTTCATAATTATCGCCAAAGTTTCTAAATGGATCGCCATTCGAATACGTATGAGGCTCATCTACAATTTGATGATATGTTGACCATTTAAAATGTTCAATCGCCGGTCCATAATCTAAAATCGGTTTAATAGTCGAGCCAGGGCTACGTTTTTCGTGAATTGCATAATTAGTACCAAGCTTCACGCCGTCGTTTTCACGACTACCAACGATCGCCTTGATCGCTCCTGTTTTCGTATCGACAATCGAAAGTCCAGCTTGAAACTCTTCATCGGGAAAATCATAGTTTTGAAAAAGATTTTCCGTGTAAGCTTGAGCATCTTGATTTAAAGTCGTATAAATTTTTAAGCCGCTAGTATAAATATCACTGCTAGTGATCCCTTCAATCGCTGCTACTTCAGTTAAAACTTGATCTAAGAAGTCAGGATAAGGGTAAGATTCTGCTTTTGAAGGATTTAATTGATCCGGTACTGAAACGGCTCTTGCTTGCGTAGCCTGATTAGCAGTTATTTTCCCATGGCGTTCCATTAAACTAATCACAGTATTTCTTCGCGTTTCAGCTGCTTCCGGATTTCTGAGCGGATTAAAATGATTCGGTCGCTGTGGTATTCCAGCAAGTAAGGCTGCGTCTTCAATTGTAAGCTCATCTAACGTTTTACTGAAGTAACGGTCTGCGGCCTCCGCGACTCCGTAAGCTCCAGAAAAGTAAATCGCGTTTAAATACATTTCTAAAATTTGATCTTTTGAATAGGCTTGTTCTAATTTAATTGCCAAGTATTGTTCTTGAATTTTTCTAGTTAGTAGTTTTTCATTTGTTAAAAACAAGTTTTTTACTACTTGCTGAGTTATTGTACTAGCACCTTCAGCACCGAAACCGCCTGTGACATTAGCTCTAACGGCACCACCGATACGACGAATGTCAATTCCAAAATGTTCACGAAAACGAACATCTTCAACTGCAATAAAGGCATCTTCAACTAATCTTGGCACGTCATTAATCGTTACTTTACGACGATTTTCAGATGCATCTAATCTTGTGAAAACTTCATCATTTTCATCAAGAATTTCTGGGTTGAGAGCTAATGTTAATTTATCAGGGTCTAGTGGAGGAGCATCTTTAATGATTGAGTATACTGTAAACCCTCCTGCGACAATTGCAAAGGCAAAGGCAATTAAAAATATGACCAGTACCTTCTTAAAAACCGCTTTCTTTGTACCTGTTTGTTTGCTTGTTGTTTGCTTCTGTTTACGACGACCTTGCCTTGTACGAGTATCTTCTGACATGATCCATCTTCCTTTCAATTATTTAATGAATTTCATCATTAATTCAGCACCACACTTCCCAACGAGATATTGCAAAGTGTGGTTCGTTTATGGTGAAATTCACTCAATGAACAAAATAAATATTTTCAACAACTGATAAATAGTCTATCCGAGGATAAAGACCATTGCCAATTGCATGTCCTAAAGCTTCAATTTCCGATTTAGGAATTGATTTACGGTCATGTTCTTGTTTATACCAAAAAGAACATAAATGTTCAGCATCTAATAAATAAACCTCATCAATTGTAGAGAACCTTAACAGTGCAAAACAGATCCCTTGTTGAGATAAAACTTGTCTCATATGCTCTATTTGATGTTTATGAAAGTTCTTTAATGGAAATGACGTTTTATTTTTTGTTTCCTTAGCTTCAAAGTCTATATACTTACCTTTGAAAACACCGTTGTAGTCAGTAGTAGAAGCTTGTTGGAAGTAGGCTTCTTTAATTACAGCAGCACTACGTTTAGGGTAGTCAACTTTAACTATTTGCAAAGGAGTTGGCTTTTTATGAATAACAGCAATCCCTTTAGCTAAATAATACTCATTAGAAATGTTAATATCTTCTTCTAGGCTCATCCCTCGATTTCCGTATGAAATTGAATTTTTTTTACTTACTTTATTGTGGTCATTTTGCTTCGGGATATAGGCTTTTCCATTAGGATAACGAATTGACATGCGCTGCACCCTTTACTAAAAATTATGAAATAAAGATTTAGTATACTTTATTCCATCACTCAATCATACCATAAATCTTACAATTTGAATAGATCATACGTTTAAAAGGGAAGTGGGACATTGGTCATCTATAGTGTTGCAAAAGAGGAAAAATTACTTATTGAGGAAATAAAGAGGAGAACGGAGAAAGGAAATATCGATAATATTTCACGTACCGTACTTTATAATGAATTTTATATGAAACATAAAGAGATCATTTGGGCGTGTTTAGCAAGCTTTGTGTCGAGAAATGCCGGATGGAATATGACAGATTTAGAAGGTGAAATTTTTAGTAAGCTCATACCGAAGCAGTATCGCGAAATTTTATATTTAACATACGAACGTGCAAATTGGTTAATATTCTCAGATGCATATCCGCAGCTCCTTCTTTATGAAGCTTCTAAAAGAGTAGGGCGACCGTTATTTCATTTGTTAAAGTTTTTACACGTTTCGCGGTATATGGAAAAGGAGTGGACTAACTTTTGGAATAAACAAGATATAGAAAGGCTTTGCACGGCTTTAATTGTGAATGAACAACACATAATTCAAATGCCCGTAATTGAAGATCCATATTATCACGATAAAGTGTTTGGTAGCCTTCCATTTGTCATTGAAGATTTATTACATTTTAGTACCGTTATTTTCCCTACATTAGATGGAAGATTATATGGGTTTTCAGTGCATGGGTTTACAAAAGTAAAAAATCGAATTGCGTTAGGAAAACGGTTAGCGTGGTTATTATTTACATCCAAAGAAAAAAAGCCAATTCAAACATTTGCAGCGAAAGTTGAACATACAGGTTCACGATTTGATTATGAACAGTTTATACAAAAAATTGACAGGAAACGAACCCCGGCACTAAGGGAAACTTATCCAGTAATCAATCATCATCGTTCAGACTTTAGTGATTGGTATAACAATAAAACAGCTAAAAAGGTTAGTCGATATATGGAACCTACAAAGATTATAAAAAAATATGAGCTCACAGAATGGTACTATAAAAAACAACGTCAATTAGAAGTAGCTACTAAACTTGAACAAGGTTTATTGCGATTCTTTCGTGAAAAATTAAATAAATAACCATGAGGATTTGTAATTAATTGAGGTTTGAATACAAGGAGCGGTTATTTTGTGAAGAATAAAGTGGGATGTCCAAAAACAAAGTGTCAGACATCGTTAGCCACCCAAATATAGACGTATAATAAACTATTCACCTTTATTTAGGAAGTTTTTTACCTAATGTCTGACACTTATAAGCTAGCCCTCTTTTATGTTGAAGGGCGATCAGGTCCACCTAGCTTTTTGTCAGCTTGACCTGGCGCATTTTCAGTTCCGCGTTGTCTTTTGTCTTTTTGTTGCGCTTTCTTCATTTGTTCTTTACTGCGATTGTCCATCGTTTTCACCACCTTACATAAAAAAACAGCTATGTTTTAAAAAGGCTCAATAAAAAAGCTTTTGAATTCCTTTAAAACATAAAATGATTTACAAATATAGTTTGTGCTTTTGTAGAATTTTCATGTAAATAATAATTTTTTTTGCCATAATAGCACTTTCTTTGACGAACAAAAACTAGTTTTGTCAAGGGTGAAGGGATTAAGAAAATAAAAAAGAAATACGTATATAAAATAGTCTTGAAAGGGGTATCGTTTTATGATGAAGGGGTATAAAACAAAGGCAGTTTCCGATCAGTTAGGAGTAAATCCGACAACAATACAAAGGTGGATTAAATACTTTAATATTCCTTGCCAAACGAATGAGCAAGGTCATTACTTAATAGCTGAAAAAGAAATAGGACTTTTAAAAAGGATTAAAGATCAACTTAATGATGGGCTAACAATGAAAGGGATTCTGGAAAAAGATACAAATTTCCAAATGTTAAAAAAGGATGTTCTTCCTAAGGAAGAGATGATACGTGCTGATGTATTTGAGCAAAAACTAGAACAACTAATGATCCATATTGAGCAGCTAGAAAGAAAATTATCAGTTAAAGCTGATGAAGTTGTAGAATATCAAGTGTTACAGCATCGTTCAGAATTAGACAGTCTATTTAGCATGGTTAGTAAAATAGACGAGAGAATGCGAAAAATGGAACAACATTTAGCACCAGTACAGAAAAAAGTGGTAGGAGAAAATGTAAGCCAAATTCCAGCTAAATTAGAAAAACCAAAGAAAAATAAATTAATGAGAATGTTTTCTTTATAATAGCTATATCAATTCAAACCCTTAATTAAGTGAATTTCATAATTACCAAAAATGAGCCGCATCACGCAATATATAGTTTGCGAATGGTTTTGACGAATATAAATTGATCTTAGTGGCGGAAATAATGGAATATGAAATTGATTAATTTAGAAAAATATAATGAAAATTTATAGAAGGAGGTGACCAACACTAATTGGTTACCTTTTTTTATAGTTGGTTAGTTAGTTGGAAAGCAGAAAGTTGGAGAAAAACATTGAATTTACATCATAGATCTGACGGTAAGTCGTCATACTGGTTTTGTATGTAAAAAGGAGGGCGATTTTCCTGAACGAGCCTCTGAGATTCGTTAGAAGGGTGCTCCTGCGGTTACTCGTCGCAAACCTGCATGATGAATTCTCTAAGGAGTTTCACATGATGTGATTGAGGTCAGTAGCTTCACAGCGAAGTGAAGAAAATCGCCCGACTTTTACATGTTAGATGGTGACGGTAATTCTTCATTGGCGGTTTTGGTGGAAGAGGAGTATGTTTATGTGATTTTGTACCAATAATGGGAGAGGACTATAATTTCAGGGGAGGTATTACATGAATTACAAATTATTTTGTACGATATTAATTTTACATGCCGCATTTATTATTGGTGGATATTTTGTATTACAGTATTCTATATTTTTACTTCTTTCACAAACGATGACCGTTCAAGTTGTAGGTTACCTTTTCTTACTTTTTTTCTTTTGTGTTTGTATAGCCATTCATTACTTAGTTGTAGACATGTATGATGCAAAAACGACACCAAAAAAGAAGTGGTTTTTAAGTGTCAGTGGAATGTGTTTCTCTACATTTGTTGCTTTTCTGTTTTTAGCTTTTTTATTTTAGATAAGCAAGTAAAACGTCCGCCGAGTGTCAAACTAAAATGACGCTTGGCGGACGTTCTTTTCTATTCAGCTGGTGGAGTGAATTTTCTAGTTGCAAATTCACTATCAAGCATGAAGAATGCATTGCTATCATTTTCGATGCGACGTAGTTTTTGAATAATTGCGTCAAAACTAGCTTCTTCTTCTACTTGCTCTTCAATAAACCATTTTAAGAAAGCCATTGTTGCATGTTCTCGTTCATCCAAAGCAATATCAGCAATATCGTAAATCTTCTTCGAAACGGCTTTTTCGTGTTCTAAGCCTTGTTCGAAGGCATCAAGAACCGATTTATAGTCGTTAACTGGTTCTGCCATTTGACTGATCGTGGCACGATGTCCGATATCGTTAATAAAATTAAAGAATTTCATCGCGTGAAAACGTTCTTCTTCAGCCTGCACTAAAAAGAAGTTAGCAAAACCATCAAGGCTTTCTGAAGCGCAATAAGCTGCCATTGCTAAATATACGTTAGCTGATTCAAATTCAAAATTCATTTGATCATTTAAAGCTTTTACTAATTTTTCACTTACCATTAATTAACTCCCCTTTTAAATTTATATATCAAAGTATAACATATAGGTTAGTGGATTAAAATTTTTCGATATCAAACACTCTAAAGCCATCTCGTTCTAATTTATTAACAATTTCATTAAATTTGTCTTCACTCAAGTTTTTAGGTAAAGTAACAATTACTCGTCTTAAAAAAGTGCTTTCATTGTCTAATGTTAATAAACTTTGGATATTACAATATTTATTAATATCAGTAACAATCTTTTTTAAAGCACCTTGGTATTCGTGAGTAGAGATTGTTAATGAGTAGCCACCGGTCTTTACTCCCCATGAATCTTCTAATAATGCCATAACGTTAGCGTGAGTCACGATACCTGCGAAGTTTCCCTCTTCCGTAAGCATTGCTACATAAGGGTATTTACTAATAGTAAAGAAGATTTGGAAAAAAGATGAATGTTCATATGTAAAGATCTTTTCATCCTTTACAAGCTTCATGATACTATCTTCTTTTGTACCCGTCTTTTTAACGATATATTCATAAATGTTTGACTTATAGATATTCCCTAAAAATTTCTTTTCATCTTTATCTAATACAGGTACACAACGGTAACCCGAATCTTCTAGTAGTGTTAAAGCTTCATCAATGGTAAAGAGTTCAGTACAATACTTTACAGCGTGTTTTGGAATAGAATTATATTTAATTTGCATAATTTAGACCTCCTATTTATTAAGGGAATACTTGATATTATACTAAAAAAATGAAAATAATTCCTATTAAAATAAGTTTATTTTATGAAATAATTTTCATATGAAAAAAGGCGGGTGTTTTTGCGAACGAACGTCTGAGATTCGTTAGAAAGTCAAGGTGAAGTGAGGGGAAAGCACCCGCCTTTTCCATATAGCGATAGACCGTCATTTAGATCGAAAATTAATTATTATATTTTTCGATTGAAAACATTTTTGAAAGTAAAGCCCAGTTTTCCGGGAAGCTTCTTCCTAATACAAAGTAACTAACTCCCCGTAAACCGTACTCATTAACTAAATCTAATTTTGCTTTCATACTTCTAGCATCTTCAAACCAAACAATATGCTCATTCCCATCTTCATCATAGTATGTGAAAAATGGGGCTTCGGAATTAAAGTCATATTCAATGTTTGTGCCTTGTTGACGAGCGCGATTAACAGCCTCTCTAGGACCTATCGTTTCAGCAAAATCAACATCAGGGTCAAACGGGAGTTGCCAATCATAACCATAAAGAGGTAAACCGAGTATGATTTTATCATTAGGAATGACTGTTGTCGAATAATTTAATACTTCTCTAACGTTTGGTACTGGTGAAACAGCTTGTGGTGGACCACTAAACCAACCACCGATATCATAAGCCATTAATATAACAAAATCGACAATTTCACCGTGAGCCGCATAATCATGATCAAGGCCACCGAACCATGCTACAGGTTGAGAAGGGCTGATTTTTGGAGCGATGGCAGTTGAAACTAAGAAGCCATTTTCTTTTAGTCTTGGTGTAATTGTGCGAAGAAATTCATTGTATAGCTCACGATCTTCTGGATAATTTTCCTCAAAGTCAATATTTACCCCAAAGTAATTTTTTTCAATCATAATTGCTAATAAATTTTCGATAAAATTGTCTCTTGCTACTTCGTTTGTAAATAATTCTCTCGTAATTTCTGGGGAGAATTCTTCGCCTGTAAAATTTGTGATCACTAAAATCGGTTTAGCGGTCGTTTGTTTTATAGCAGTTAACACAGTGGTATCATCAAGATCGGAGATTTCCCCATTAGCTAACGCTCGATAACTAGATACGCTAAAGTATGTTAAGTAGGGGGCATATTTATAAACAAGATTAACAGCATTTTGTTCTTCAGCTCTTATATAAGCATTTGTCTCAATACGATTACGAAAAATGTTCGATCTTCTTTCGTAATATTGATAAAATTGACGACTATTTGAAGGAATGACAAGTGCTTGCCCAGGGACTAAGGATAAATCTTCTGTTAATTCATTAATATTCATAATGTCTTCAGCGGAAACTCCATAACGATTGGCGATTGTCCAAATGGTATCTCCAACATTAACTACGGCTATTTCAACCATAAAAAATCACTCCTTTTAAATTTCAACATTATGAACACCATATTCAATTATGTGTTTAATTGTGCTTTTGATGGATAGGTTTGCCAATACACGAAAAACTTTGTAAGATTGAGCTAGTGAAACGTTAGGAGAGGTTTAAATGATTAAAATTCAATTTTTAGGAACTTGTGCTGGAATTCCTTCAAAAATGCGAAATGTTAGTTCTCTAATTATTCAAATGCTTCATTATGAGAATGAATGTTGGATGATCGATTGTGGTGAGGCAACACAGCACCAATTATTACATTCATCGATGACGTTAAGTAAAATTAATAAAATTTTTATTACTCATTTACATGGAGATCATATATATGGATTACCTGGACTAATTAGTAGTCGATCATTTCAAGGAGCTACTGGGGAGTTAAAACTGTTCGGGCCAAAAGGGATTAAAGATTTTATTCATACTAGCTTATCAATCTCTGGTACATACATTCGCTATCCTCTTGAAGTGATCGAGATTGATGAAGGAGTCCTTTTCTCGAATCATGCTTTTTCTTTTGAAGCGATTAAACTTGAACACGGACTTACCTCTTTTGGTTTTCGTATTCAAGAAAAAGACACGCCAGGTTCATTAAACGTTGAAAAACTTAAAAGTTTAGGGGTGACTCCTGGTCCCATTTTTAAACAGGTTAAGGAAGGTAAACAGATTACGTTAAAAGACGGAACGGTTATTAATGGAGCAGATTTCGTTGGTCCATTAAAAAAAGGGAAGGTTTTAGCTATTGCGGGGGATACACGCCAGTGTAATAATGTGGAACGCTTAGCCAAAAATGCCGATATTTTTATTCATGAAGCGACGTTCCTTAATAAAGATAAACATTTAGCGTATGAACATTATCATTCAACGGCTAAAGAAGTCGCTCTTTTAGCAAAAAAAAGTAATGTTAAACTTCTTTTTCTTAATCATATAAGCTCAAGATATAGTGAAAACACTAGAGATTTATTACAGGAAGCCGAGGAAGTTTTTTCTAAAACGTTTATTCCAAACGATCTACAAACTTACATCATTAAGCAAAATAATGAGGTAACTTTAAAATGAATGAGACTGTTTCTCGTAGCATTTTGCTTTTTGGAGAGAATAAATCATACATGTTCATGCCAAATTAACGGTAGAAGTTAATGATCATTTTAGGAGGCAAATACATGGCGACTCATGAACAAGTGAAACAACAATTACAGCAAGTAGACGAAATATTACAGTTTGCTGAAGGACAATTGGACTCTGCAAAGCAAGTTCAAGGTGGAGATGAAATAAAATATGATGAAGCACAACAACAGTTAGAGCAGCTTAATATGCAAATAGAAAGGTTGCTTTCCAGTGCTACACCAGAACAGAGGGATCAGTTATTTCGTGCACAGCAACAAGTAAACCAAATGCAAAATAAAATGATTTTAGGCATTTGAGAACGGGGTTGTCCCATAAGTGTCAGACACCATGTAGAACTTACTAAATGTAGCGTATAAATTTGTTATCCGACTATATTTGGTGCATAACGGTGTCTGACACTTTTTTTGGGGCAGCCTCATTTAATTTGTGTGAAATTCACAAGTTTAGAAGGAATTTTTTTAAAGCTAGCGAATAGTTTTACCATTAAGGGGAAAGGGGAATTTTTCTATGACAAATGAATTAAATCCATCAAAAAGACTATTAATGGGTCCAGGACCAAGTGATGTCCATCCTAGAGTATTGCGAGCAATGACAACACCACTCTTAGGGCATTTAGATCCTGAATTTTTAACATTAATGAATGAAACGAAAGATTTACTTAAAGTAGTTTACCAAACAGAAAACAAACTAACGATCCCAATGTCAGGTACTGGGAGCGCTGGAATGGAAACTGTTTTTGTTAATTTAGTAGAACCAGGCGATAAAGTAATCGTTGGTGTAAATGGTCTCTTTGGAGAAAGAATGGTCGATGTAGCAGAAAGGTGTGGCGCTGAGGTTATTCAAGTAACTGCACCGTGGGGAGAAATTATTGAACCAGCTTCAATTGAAGAAGCACTTCTACAAAATCCAGGCACAAAACTAGTAGCTGTGGTTCATGCCGAAACTTCAACAGGTGTTATGCAACCATTAAAAGAACTTAGTGACATCGTTCATAAGCATGACGCTCTAATTGTATGTGATATGGTAACAGCCATTGGGGGAATTCCTACAGAAATTGATAAGAATGAAATCGATGCCGCATATAGTGGAACGCAAAAATGTTTAAGTGCCCCTCCAGGGCTTGCACCGGTTACTTTTAACGATCGAGCGTTAAAAGTTATTTTTAACAGAAAAACGAAAGTGCAAAGTTGGTATCTAGATTTATCAATGATTCAAAATTATTGGAATGATGAAAGGTTTTATCATCATACAGCACCGATTACGAATGTTTATTCATTGAGAGAAGCGTTAAGAGTTATCGTTGAGGAAGGGTTAGAAAATGTTTTTGCTCGTCATAAACAATACGGTGTTGCTTTACACGCTGGGTTAGAAGCAATGGGATTAAATTTACTTGTTAAAAAGGAACACAGGCTTTTTCAATTAACATCCGTCGTTATTCCTGAAGGAGTTGATGATATGGCCGTAAGAAAACAACTCCTTTCAAAATATGGTCTTGAAATTGGTGGTGGGTTAGGCGCATTAAAAGGCAAGGTTTGGAGAGTAGGCTTAATGGGGTATAATGCAACACAAATGAATGTCACTCAATTCTTAGCAGCTTTAGAAGATGTTTTAAGAGAGCAAGGTTATGAGAGTGAACCAGGTGCCGGTTTACGAGCAGCAAATAATACGATAAAAGAGCAAGTGACAGTGTGAATTTCATAATTACCTAAATCCAGCCATATCAAGCTGTATGTAGTTGCGAACGGTTTAACGCAACTACATACAGATCTTAATGGCGAAAATATCAATTATGAAATTCATTAAACTGTATAAGCAATTTTTTAAGGAGAATCCTTGAAGGTAAAGTTGACAAATTCGTTAATACTTTATTTGTAGGAATCTCCTTCTTTTTTTTGTTATAAAATAATAAATAAATGGATTTCATAATCCAATATTTTTGCCATAATTACCGTTAAGTCGCGCGTAACTATAAATAGTTTGATATGGCTCAATTTAGGGAAATACAAATTCATCTAAATGGAAACCATTTTATTATTTTAAATGAAGGCGGTCAACGTATGGACACTCAACTAATTTTAACATTTGTCATTTTACTTATTACTACTATATTTTTTATGATCGGTAAATTTCGAGCGGACCTTGTTGCAATGTGCTCACTATTAGCATTAATACTTACAGGTATAATCACAACAGGAGAAGCTTTGGCTGGCTTTTCTAACTCTATCGTTATAATGATCGCAGGTTTATTTATAGTTGGTGGAGGTATTTTTAGAACGGGATTAGCTCAATCGGCAGGCAATTTATTGTTAAAGTTTGCAGGAAATAGTGAGACGAAACTATTAATTATTTTAATGGTCTTAGTTGGTGTATTAAGTGCTTTTATGAGTAACACTGGTACCGTTGCTGTACTGATGCCTGTAGTTATTAGTTTAGCGCTCGGGATGAAAAAAAGCCCTGCTCAATTTTTGATGCCTTTGGCTTTTGCAAGTAGTTTAGGAGGGGTATTAACTTTAATAGGAACGCCACCGAACCTAATTGTAAGTCAAACATTAGCTGATTACGGCTATGAGCGACTATCTTTTTTTGATTTTACACCGGTAGGAATCGTCGCTTTATTTGTCGGGATTGTTTTTTTAATGACGGTTGGTAAAAAATTATTACCTAAAGGTGATCCGAAAGAGCAGTTTCGTTCCCAAAGAGATGCGAATCCGTCTGAATTAGCTGATTTTTTCCACATTGCTGATCAATTATTTCGAATAAAAGTTCAACCGCTTTCACCAATTATAAATAAACAACTTGCGGAATTAGAACTACCAAAACTTTATGATTTAGTGATTATTAAAATAGAGCGGCGTTCAAATGAGAGACCAGTATTAGCCAGGATCGTTCACATTTCAGCGCAGTTTGATACGGTTATAAAAGAAGATGACGTAATATATGTTCAAGGTAGTAATGAAAATGTTGAGAGATTTAAAAAGGATTTCCGTTTGCTTTTTGATAAAGACGAACAGGCTGACCCAGAGGAGCTTGTCTCAAGGGAGTTTGGTGTTGCAGAAGTGTTGTTAACACCTCAATCTAGCTTTATCAATGAAACAATTTCAGATTTCCATTTTCGCGAAAAATATAACTTAAATATATTAGGGATTAATCGCAAAGGTGAATATCAACTAAAAAATTGGGCGAAACAAAAATTGAAATTTGGAGATGCACTTTTAGTACAAGGGAAATGGGAGGATTTAGAACTTTTAGCAAAAGAAACTCAAGATGTCGTCGTTGTCGGACAAACGAAAGAACAAGCGAGTATGGCAGCAGCTAACGGAAAAGCCCCTATAGCAGGTGCGATTATGGTAGGAATGCTAGCTATGATGACGTTTGAAATCGTCCCAGCAGTAACAGCTGTACTCATTGCAGCGGTGTTAATGGTTTTAACAGGTTGTTTAAGAAATATCGACGATGCATACGGTAGGATCAATTGGGAGAGTGTTATATTAATAGCAGCTATGCTCCCGATGGCAACAGCCCTAGAAAAAACAGGTGGAGTCCTATATTTGTCCGAGTTAATAATTGGTATACTTGGTGTATATGGACCAATAGCGATAATGGGAGGCTTTTATTTCACAACGATGTTATTTAGTCAGTTCATAAGTAACACGGCAACTGCAGTATTATTTGCCCCAATTGCGATCACGACCGCAATAAGTGTAGGTGTTAGCCCGTACCCATTTTTATTAGCTGTATCAGTGGCTGCGAGCATGGCTTTTGCTACACCAGTTGCATCACCTACAAATGCTTTAGTAATGACTGCAGGTGGGTATAAGTTTAGTGACTTCGTAAAAGTTGGTGTGCCATTGCAAATTGTCATTTGGTTTATTATGATGTTTACGATTCCTTATTTTTTTCCATTTTAGGAGGTTTTTAAATGAAAGCACCAACGTTTAAGTTAAGAAAAATGAATGATGACGAAGAAGTTTCATTACAAAGTTTCTTTGGCAAGCCAATAATGTTAACGTTTTGGGCTTCTTGGTGTCCTGATTCCCAAAAAGATTTACATATGAAAGATCAATTTTACCGCTCCATTCAATCAGACCAGCTCGTGTTCTTAACGATCAATGTAACTGGACGTGAAGGCGAGAAAGGTGCTGGAGAAGAATTTATAAATAAACAAAACTATACTTTTCCAGCACTTATTGACGAAGGAACGAAAACGTATGATGCATACCGTTGTATGGGTGTCCCGACAACGGTTTTAATCAATAAAGAACACGAAGTTGTTGCAACATTTGGCGATAAAGCTAGGTTTACAGAAATATTAAAGCATGTTGGAAAAATATTATAAAAAACCCAAAAAGATGACTTCAATAAATACCATTACATCGAATTTAGGTGTTTAATTTTAAAATGGAGGATATTGAGTCATTTTTTTGTTGGTTAGTGGTTAGTTGGTGTCGGTCCCGCTCGGCATTTACTTCCTAGATAATAACGGTTGTGCAATCATGATGATTTTGTAAGAAAAAAGGCGGATGATTTCGTGAACGAGCCTCTGAGATTCGTTAGAAGATGCTCCTGCGGTTACTCGTCGCAAAGCAGCACGGAGCCTTTGCTAAGATGCGTGCCATGATGTGATTGAGGTCAGTATCTTCACAGCGAAGAGAAGGAAATCATTCGCCTTTTCCATATTAGATGATGACGCGAATGCCGTCATGTTGGTTTTATAAGAAAGAAAATGATAAACTAACATTGGATAAATTTACATAGGAGGTCCCAAAAATGAATAAAGAAGATATATTAAAAACTTTAGAGGAAAGAAGTTTAACTGATATTATTGAACTCGTCGAAGATGCTGAATCAGGTCATTTAGAAGAACTTGAATTAGTGGAGTCTGTTGGACTTTTATATGATGAAAGTTTAAATAAAGAAGTAATTGAACTATTACAGCAATTAGGCGTAAAAATCATATACGTCACAGATGATGAAGAATAAGGAACGAGTGTAATGCGACCAATTCCAAGTCAAAGAATATCTGAAAGTGCACTAAAGGTGTGGCGAATAACTGGCGCACTGCAATCGCTTTTTTATTTAGTCATTCCGATCGGTTACTATTTCATATATAATTTTTTTCTGTGGCCAGCGTCCTTACTATGGCTATTTATTGCTGTTTTTATAGCCATTACAATTGTGAAAACTTTTGTTATTCCTTTGCTACGTTGGCGAAGGTGGCGCTATGAAGTTTATGAAAATGAGGTTGACCTTCAATTCGGATTGATTATTGTGAGAAGAGTACTAATTCCAAT
>SKOL01000096.1 GCA_007120055.1 Anaerobacillus sp. | reverse complement strand
TAGTGAGGAACCTCCCCACTTAATCTCGACATCACTTTTTCGGAAATTGTTTTTCTTTTTCTTCTAGGTTGTCGATTTTCCCGTCAATTGTGCCTTCAGTTAACGTATCACTTACTTGTTCATGTGTAATTGCAAGGCCTTTATCAATTTCTTCGGAACTACTGTAATCAGACGGATCAAAAGAATTTTCAGCTACTTGAGAGCTTTTCGTATTATTTTTCTTACCCAAAGTTGAAACACCTCCTTACTTGTAGTATGACCTCTTTCACCATAACGTATTGACTTACGAAAAAAGAAACTTGCAATTACATTTAACAAAATCATACAATTGATATTATTAAGACAGATAGGAAGGTGCACCAATTGAAAGTAGCTATTTTTGATTTTGATGGAACTCTATTTCCAGAAGAAACATTTCCTTTAATGATGAATCATTTAAAGCGACATCCAAAATATAAAAATAAATACCGTCGTTTTATCACAAAAATTTTACCTGTTTATGTCGCTTATAAAACGAACTTTTATCCTGAACAAAAAATGAAAGAGTATTCAATGCGAACTTACATTTCATCTTTCCAAAAAGCTACCGCAAAGGAAATCAATCAATTTTTCTTTGAAATAGGTTCAGATATGCGTAAAAACTTAAGCGCCTCCGTTTTAGAGCGTGTAGAACTTCATCGTCAAAGTGGTTTTTATACTATGCTTGTTTCAGGTGCTTTTTTACCTTTATTACAAGCAGTAACTAAAGACATTCCTTTTGATAGCATCATCGGGACGAGCGTGCCTTTTAAAAACGACATGTTTGATAAAACAACGCCGGTCATTCACATACACGGTTCGAGAAAAAAGGATAAAATATTTGCCCAACTAGCGAACGATTCCATTGATTGGGAAAACAGCTTTGCATATGGAGATAGTTATTCAGATTTAGATGTACTTGAACTCGTTGGAAATCCGGTAGCTGTGAAACCTGAACCTCGACTGTTACAAATAGCAGAGCAACGGCAGTGGGAAGTGATTTGATTTCCTTTCAAAGTACCAATAAGCCTCCTGTTCAACTTTTTTCATACAAAATAAGGGGTGTGGTCCAAAAGTACGATAATACTTTTGGGCCACACCCCTCCTTACGCTTATATAATTACAAAACGACCTTTTCCACCTAAAAACCCTTTTTTAAAATCTAATGTTCTTTCCTGGAAGGCATCTGCATTTAGAGCATTTACGACAATTTTTATATCATTAACTTCAAATACTACATCCCACTCTTTGTTAACTTTCTCATCCAGAGAAATCATTACATTTGGCGCTCCTCAGCCTACATTACCATGAATCCTCACAAATTGATTTACAAACCTCTTTTTGTCTTGATTCAAAGCTTTTTTAATTTGTTCTATTGCACTATCTGTTACATTAATGGGATTCCCCTCCCTTTACATAATTTACAATTTACAATACAAAATTCAAAATTACTCAAAGGCTTAGCCCGGAGCATCACCCACATAATTTTTAATTTTGCATTTTACATTTTACATTTTAAATTACAATGGTTTTACTTCGAAGCTTTACTAAATTCAACTATTTAAATTGACTGAAATTATACCTTAGTCCTGAAATTGATAAAGCCAGAAAATCTCTTCTTTTAACCATTTTTTCAAGCGATTATTTTCATCAATTGGTTTTTGAAACATCGCTTCTGTTTGTGAACGGTGAGCACGGATCGCCTCTACCTTTGTACTCATTGTTTCTTCAACGTCATTAACAATTTCAGGCTTTCCAAGAACAGCTTCGCGATTTTTCGTAATAGCGATACAATATAACTTCGGTCGTTTTTCCTTTGCTAATTGGCGAACCGCTTCAACCGTTGCTCTTCCAGTGGCATCATGATCTGGATGAACTCCATGGTCTGGGTAATGGGTAATAATTAATGATGGATTAAGTTCATTTATAAGAGCCTTAATTTCGTTTACAATTTTTTCTTCTTCTTCAAATTCAACCGTTTTATCACGATATCCTAATAATCGTAAGTCTTTAATCCCTAAAACTTCACAAGCATCTTTCAATTCTTTTTTCCTTAGTTTCGGTATCGATTCTCGTGTAGCAAATGGTGGTTTTCCCATATTACGACCCATTTCACCTAATGTTAAACAAGCATAGGTCACCGGAACTCCAGTTTTAGTAAATTGCGCAATTGTACCCCCAGCACCAAAAGATTCATCATCTGGATGAGGAAACACAACTAATACATGTTTTTCTTTCAATTTTAAAGTCCCCCTATGTAAATGGCTTTTCACTTAGATGTAGAGCAACTGCTATTCTGCCTTCTGCATCATGACCTGCTAACAGGAGCCGCTCATCGGTGTCAATTTCCCAATCTGTCAGTCCTTGTGCAAAAACCCAACCATCATCGATTTTCAATCCAACACGGTAAGGGTTATCACCTGTTATTTTCCCTTGAGAAAATATAATTTTCCCATTTCTAATAAAAGCACTAACTGCCATTGCCGCATCATTGCGGTGCGCTGCATAAGCACCATTTGTTGTTTCTAAGTGGATATATATAGATTTATTTTTATAGTTATTTAAAGCATCTTGAACCTTTTTATCGTCTATCGGCTGCATTTTTTGCAAAATCCTCCTCTAATAGCTTGTAAAACGTATTATACGCTAAAAAGCAGCTCAATCATAAACATTCAAACTGAACCGCGTAATTAGTTTACCATATTTTAAAATTCATTAAAAAAAGTATGTTCCGTAGCGTTAGCAGACGTAAGAGCATCTCCTTCTAAGTAAAACCGTCATGACGATATCCCTTCACCATCTAATATGGAAAAGGCGGGTGCTTTCCCTCACTTCACCTTGACCTTCTGTCGAATCTCAGACGTTCGTTCGCAAAAGCACCCGCCTTTTTCATACAAAATCAGCATGAAGACGTGCCATCACTATTTAACAAATAAAATACAGGGTTTTCCTTTCCAACTTTCAGCTTTCCAACTAACCACCGAAACCTTATTCGCTTGCTATGCTACGATTTAATTGAACTAGTTTTTCATACTGTGCTTTTATAATCCCGTAATAAACGACATCTTCATATTTCCCCCATTTTAAAACGTGTTCAGTGAATGTTCCTTCTTGTTGGAGGCCAAGTTTTTTCATTACTTCAATCGAAGGGATGTTCTTTTTCATTACTGCAGCCCAAACACGATTTAATTGTAATTTCTCAAACGCAAACTCCATCATTTTTCTAGAAGCCTCGGTCGCAAACCCATTGTCCCAATAGTCTTTACCGATCCAGTACGCTAACTCGCCTCGTTTATGGTTTAAGGCAACGTATAACATCACACAACCTACTAGCTCCATCGTTCCCTTTAAAATAATCGCAAAGCAGTAACTACTTCCTTTATTTATTTTTTCATTATATCGCTCAATCCAAAGTTCAGCTAATCCTTCTGGAAAAGGGTGCGGAATATGCATTGTCGTTCTAGCTAACTCTTTATCTTTTGCCAAATTTTCAACGGCTTGCGCATCTTTTAACTCAAATGGTCTTAATATTAGCCGATCCGTTTCAAAAAACAGCATGACTCATTCCTCCCCTCGTATGATAAACCTCTATCGTTTAATTAGACAAAATCATTCTATCTCCTGCCTAAAACGAATTTTTTGTGAATGTTAAAAAATACCATTGTTTATTCTCAACAAATATAATAATATATAAGTATAGAAATACACGCGATACTTACCTGCGATGAACGTGGGCTTAAGATGTCTCAAACCGATGCATTGTTTACGGGAATTCAAATTGTTACTCGGACAACAAGCCAAGTAAGCTAATTGGAAGTTGAAAAAGTAACTGCGAATACCCACCTGCTTGAGAGCGGGTTTTGAGGCACAACAAGCTACGTCAGAGCGGGGGAACAAAATTATTATTTAAAGCCAGCTTTCATTTGAAAGCTGGCTTTTTGTGTGTTGCTAATTATTAATGTTAAAGCCTCACAAACAACCAAGGCCAAAGATATAGTTACTAATTCGTTGACTAATCATTACTTTCTTTACGAATTACTTTTGCTCTTGCGTAGCTAAGTTGCTCTTTTTGTAATCGCTCTTTTCTAACATCTCGTAAAACCATTCTAACCGTTTTTCTAATTCGCTTCCTATTTTCCATGAATAACAACACTCCATTTTCTTTAGATTTTGTTTTCATGTGAGTGAATTTCATTACCTAAATTGAGCCATATCAAACTAGATGTAGTTGCGAGAGGTTTAATGCAACTATATATAAATACTTAATGGCGATAATTAAATGATGAAATTCATTAATGCGTTTATAGAAAAACCTTCACTGTAAGAAGTGAAAAGTTTTTTTATACGTTAAGAAACTTTTGTAATAACGATAGGTTTAGAAAAAGCTTATGTGTCAAAAGTAACGTTTATGACAGCGTCATCATTAATAAACAACCAACAGGGAACAATATTTTCAATATGTTCACAAACGAGAGAAATTCATTAAATCCTAATGCACATTAAAGATTTAGGAGGTAAGAAATGAGATCAATACCTATATCAACGATGATTTGGGAAGATGTATTATTTGCTCACTGGAGAGTAAATAGCAACGATCTGCAAAAGTGCCTCCCAGCAGGAATTGAGCTGGATACCTATAATGGTGAGGCTTATTTAGGAATTGTGCCCTTTTTCATGAAAAAGATGGAGCTAACGTTCCTTCCTTATCTTTCGCGACTATCATTCTCGCAAATTAATGTACGTACATACGTGAAAGTTGCGAACCAGCAGGGCGTATATTTTTTTACCCTTGACACGAACAACCTTCTAGCAATGCTAGGTGGAAAGGTAGCCTTTAAAAGCCCTTACGCTTACGCAAATATAACTTTAGAGAAAAGAGATAATGAAC
>SKOL01000176.1 GCA_007120055.1 Anaerobacillus sp. | reverse complement strand
TATGAAACCCTAATTGACTAAGATCTTCTTTTAATGCTATAGCATCAGAGATTCTTGCCCCTTCCTGTAAAGGTGAAGCAAGGATTTCTTCAATTTTATATAGCGTTTCTTCATCAGCAATCCCAGTAACTTCTAAACCATAATGACTTTGAAAATCTTTGACAACACTCGTTGTGATGGGTCCATACCAATTTGTCGGGTTGTTCGAGATTTTAAACCCGATGTTTTCTAAATTGACTTTTAGCTGTATTACTTCTTCCTTGCGGTCACCCTCTCTTAAAGTCTTGTCCGGTAGCAGTTCTTCTTCATCGCCTAACTCTTCTTCGCCAGGCTCGTCCTCAACAATTTCTTGTTCATTAGTTGCTTCTTTGGAACTATCTTCATCAATAAGATCTGTTTCAAGATTTTCTTCAGGGTGCCCCTCTTCTGTCACTTCTACTTCCGGACCTTCTTCAGGCTGCCCCTCTTCTGTCACTTCTGCTTCCGGACTTTCTTCAGGCTGCCCCTCTTCTGTCACTTCTGCTTTTTGGTTTTCTTCACCGTAATCTTCATTTGAACTTATATTTGTTTCAACATCACTACTCTCAGCAGTGGCAATGTTCATAAGTAGCGGTTGAAACACCAAAACGAAAGTTACTACAATTAAAAACAATTTACTAGAGTACCATTTCAAACATAGATCACCTCTCAATCTATTAAATTACTTTTATTATATTTGATAGATAAAAAGTTTCCTACTAAAATTTTTAATTTATTCCATATTTTCACTACTTTAACCTAAGCATCTTTCTTATATTTTAATCATCTGATTTTTTCTTTTGTTAAAATTATCTAATGTAAATAAACTAATATACTATTATAATAGATTTATCTTAACGTGAAGGAGTTGAACTATGAGAAAGTTTTTTTCCATAGCAATATTTATAACACTCTTTTTATCTGTATTACATCCTAGTATTTCAGCAAAAGAAATCACTGAAAAAGTGATTGTCATTTATGAAGATAAAATTGATGAAACAACCATTACTAAACTGAATGGCCATGTCACTGAGACTTATGAACATGTGTCAGTGGTTATTGCCGACATTCCTCTTAGCGCAATTGAATTATTGGAGAAAGATGATGCGGTCCTTTCGGTAGAGGTTGATCAAGTCGTTCGAGTTAATCAAGTAACAAAAAATTGGGGACTAGATGAAATTAAAGCTCCTGCTGCTTGGGAATCAGGCTATACAGGAAAAGGGGTTAACGTCGCAGTGTTAGATACCGGAATTGCCCAGCATAAAGATTTATCGATTGCTGGCGGTGTCTCATTTATATTACACGAACCTTCTTTTCTTGATGAAAATGGGCATGGGACACATGTTGCTGGGATTATTGGCTCTAAGAATCATTCAATTGGAGTTGCACCCGATGTTAATCTCTATGCCGTGAAAGTTTTAGACAAAACGGGTGAAGGGCTTGTTTCTAGTATTATCGCGGGGATTGATTGGGCAATGTCTCATAATATTGATATTATCAATATAAGCCTAGGAGCACCGCAAGATTCTAAATCTCTCAAAAATATCATCGATAAGGCCTACGACAACGGTATTTTAATCGTTGCTGCGGCAGGAAATAGCGGTGGAGGCTCAAGTGATACTGTACAATATCCGGCCCGCCATGAAGCGGTGATTGCCGTATCAGCGATAGACTCTTCAAGAAATCGCCCATCATTTTCAGCAACTGGGCCTTCGATTGAAGTAACTGCACCAGGTACTAATATATTTAGCACCTACCTAGGGAATGGATATATAAGTATGAGTGGGACATCAATGGCTGCACCTCATGTCACTGGTATATTGGCATTATTGAAAGAAGCCTACCCTACCTTAACTCATCAACAGTTAAGGGAGAAGTTACAACAAACTGCCATTGATATGGGAGATGAAGGCAGAGATCCTCTATTTGGATTTGGGCTCGTCCAAGCTCCTTTGTTTGTAGAATTAAAAGAAGGCGATCGACGACCTGAAGTGATTCAGCTGAAGCTCGATTTGGCCGAAGCTGGTTTTCCCGTTCCTGGAAATACAACGAACTATTTCGGGCCAATTACTGCGACAATCGTTAGAGATTTCCAAGTGGCTTTTGATTTAGAAGTAACGGGCATTGCCGATAAAAATACATTAACGATACTTCAAAAAGTGCTAGACGGTGAAATCGAACGACCAGTGGTCGAGCTTATTTTACAGGAGGGCGACCGGCGTCCGGAAGTGATTCAACTGAAGCTTGATTTGGCTGAAGCTGGTTTTCCCGTTCCGGGTAATACGACGAACTACTTCGGTCCGGTCACAACATCAGTCGTCAGTGAGTTCCAAGGAGCTTTTGATTTAGAAGTAACGGGAATTGCTGATAAAAAAACATTAACGACACTTCAAAAAGTGCTAGACGGTGAAATCGAACGACCAGTGGTCGAGCTTATTTTACAAGATGGCGACCGGCGTCCTGAAGTAATTCAGCTGAAGCTTGATTTAGCGAAAGTAGGATTCCCTGTTCCCGGGAACACCACAAACTATTTTGGGCCGATTACAGCGTCCGTTGTCAGTGAGTTTCAAGCGGCCTTCCTCTTAGGTGTAACAGGCGTTGCTAATGCTGAAACATTAACGTCACTCGACAAAGCAATTCGAGGCGATATTTTATTTTTACAGGAAGGTGACCGGCGCTCTGAAGTGATTCAACTAAAAATCGACCTTGAACATGCTGGTTTCTTCGTTTCTAGCAGTCCAACGAATTTTTACGGACCGATCACCACAAGCACTGTCAAAGAATTTCAAGCGGCTTACGGGTTACCTGTCGATGGCATCGCTGGTCCACGAACATTAGGCAAGATCAACGAAATTAGTTCAATATTAAAAGAAGGCAACCGGCGTCCGGAAGTGATTCAATTAAAGCTTGATCTTGAAAAGCTTGGCTTCTTTATCTCGACAAACCCAACGAATTTTTACGGACCGATCACCACAAGCACTGTCAAAGAATTTCAAGCGGCTTATAACTTACCAGTGACTGGCATCGCGGACCTCGAAACACGAGATAAACTTCAAGAGCTCGTCGAGAACCAATCATAACTTATACTGATAGCATATAAAACTAGACCATTCGTCAACCCTCGCATTCTTTTTCTCATTTACGACGGGTAACCTATGGGGAACGATTACGTTCATAAAAAGGCAGTTCAACCATTTACATAGGTCGAACTGCCTTTTTATATAAGATAGAGATGGAAATTAAACTAGTCCCGTTGAAAGATGTCTCGTGTATACACTTTTTCTTTAACGTCCTCTAAAGAATCTTCGATACGGTTAGAGACAATGACATCAGAGATATCTTTAAATTCTGTAAGATCGTTCAATACTCGAAAGCCATCGAATTGATCCTCATTTAACACCGGCTCATAAATAATGACATCAAGCCCCTTGTCTTTTAACCTTCTCATTACACCTTGGATGGCTGAAGCTCTAAAGTTATCAGAGCTTGTTTTCATTGTGAGACGGTAAATACCGACAACAGTAGGATTTTTAGCGGAGATGCTTTCGGCGATATGATCTTTTCTAGCACTATTGGCATCGACTATCGCACTAATAATATTATTCGGAACCCCTTCAAAATTAGCACGTAGTTGTTTCGTATCTTTCGGAAGGCAATAACCCCCATAGCCAAATGAAGGGTTGTTATAATGAGTGCCTATTCTTGGGTCAAGTCCGACACCTTCGATAATTTGTTTCGTGTCTAATCCATTTAATTCGGCATACGTATCTAGCTCATTAAAATAAGCAACACGCATCGCTAAGTACGTATTTGAAAATAACTTCACTGCTTCCGCTTCAGTTGAATTAGTAAATAAAATCGGAATATTTTCTTTATGAGCGCCATCTGCTAATAGTGCGGCAAATTTCTCGGCACGTTCTGATGTTTCACCAACGATAATGCGCGAAGGGTATAGATTGTCATATAAAGCTTTTCCTTCACGAAGGAACTCCGGTGAGAACATAATATTATTGGTATGGAACCTCGCTTTGATTTCCTTCGTATAGCCGACAGGGATCGTTGATTTAATCACCATCACCGCATCCTGATTAATCGACATCACATTGTCAATGACACTTTCGACCGTTCTCGTGTTAAAGAAGTTTTTTTCCGTATCGTAGTCTGTCGGTGTCGCAATAATAATAAACTCTGCTCCTTCAAATGCTTGGATAGGATCAGTGGTGGCGATCAAGTTTAATTCCTTTGTCGCTAAAAACTCTTCAATCTCTTTATCAACAATTGGTGATTGTTTGTTGTTAATCATCTCCACTTTTTGCGTATCAATATCTAGGGCTATGACTTCGTTATGTTGTGCTAATAAAACGGCATTCGATAACCCAACATAACCAGTACCAGCTACAGCAATTTTCATCTGTTCATACACATCCTCGTCACTAAAATCACTCTTTGATCTATATTTACGTCTACGCACCATTTGTTTAGCTCATCATTAAATATTATTAGGGAATGCCATTCACAAGTGGCGTACACTGACTTATTCATAGCCGTTCGGGTTTTTATTTTGCCATTGCCACGAATCCCGGCACATCTCTAGCAGACCTTTTTCAGCACGCCAACCCAATTCTTTTGCTGCTTTTGTCGCATCTGCGTAACATTCGGCGACATCTCCTTGTCTTCGTGAAGAGAATTCATAGGAAATAGCTTTTCTAGTCGCTTTTTCAAACTCGCGTACTACGTCGAGAACACTATATCCGACACCGGTTCCGAGGTTATAGGTTATCACTTCTTTCGTTGTCGTTAGTTTTTCGAGCGCTTTTAAATGACCTTTCGCAAGATCAACGACATGAACATAATCACGTACGCCTGTACCATCATGCGTTTCATAATCATTACCAAAAATTTTCAGTTTTTCCTGTTTCCCAACCGCCACTTGCGTAATAAACGGCATTAAGTTATTTGGAATGCCACTTGGATCTTCACCAATCAGCCCGCTTTCATGAGCACCAATTGGGTTGAAATATCTAAGTAGGGCAATCCCCCAAGTCAGATCAGCAACGTGAACGTCACGCAATATCTCTTCAACCATTAATTTCGTCCGTCCGTAAGGATTCACCGCACTCGACGGGAATTTTTCCGTGATCGGCACGCGCTTTGGTGTCCCGTAAACGGTAGCTGAAGAACTAAAAACGAGCTTTTTCACGTTAAACTTCTTCATCACTTCACAAAGAACGAGGGTTCCTGTGATGTTATTATGATAATATGTTAAAGGTATTGATACGGATTCTCCTACGGCCTTCAAACCGGCAAAATGAATCACAGCATCAATCGTCTGTTCAGCAAAAACTCGTTCTAAACCTTGACTATCTATGAGATCAACTTGATAAAACGTCACGGATTTCCCAGTAATTTGTTTAATTCGTTCCAACACTTCTGGCTTACTATTTGAAAAGTTATCGACAACAATGACTTCATAGCCAGCGTTTAGTAACTCTACACATGTATGACTACCGATGTAACCCGCTCCACCGGTTACTAAAATGGGCATTTACGCTCCCCCTTTTTAACAAGTCTAATGATAAGGAGTTCACTTTCAAATTACATAAATAGAAAGCCTCCTAAAGTGGAGGCTCAACATCTTTACATTGTAACACCTGTCTTTTTAGGTTTAGATACTTGTTGCTTCTTCGTAACCTTTACTTCTGTTCCTTCGGCTTTCGTTTTATCTAATAAGACGATAAACGTACGTAATAAAATAACGATATCCAGCCAAAAACTATAATTACGAATATAGTATAAATCAAAGCGTAACTTATCAGCAACACTAGTACTGTACTTACCCATAATTTGCGCATAACCAGTAATTCCAGGTTGCACTGTATTACGGTAGTTGTAATGATAGTGCTCTTTCGCTAACTGTTTCGTGAAAAATTCACGCTCTGGTCTTGGCCCAACGAGGGACATATCGCCTTTTAACACATTAAATAGTTGCGGGAGTTCATCTAACCTTGTCGCACGCATAAACTTACCGATTTTTGTGATCCGTGCATCGTTTTCAGTCGCTAAAACTGGGCCTGTCTTTTTTTCTGCCCCAACAATCATTGAACGGAACTTATAAATCGTAAACGGCTTGTTATCTTTCCCAATTCGCTCTTGCGTGTAAAGAACTGGGCCGCGCGGATTTTCAAGCTTCACAAGTAATGCTACGGAAGCTAAAATTGGTGAAATTAATGCAATTATCACTGATGAAGCGAGAAGATCGAACACTCGTTTAAATAAGATTTGGTCAAACGTTAAACCGAACGGCTTTACTGACATTACAAATGTATCGTCTAATTGTGTTACACTCGCTCGTTGCATTAGTAGTTCATATAATGATGGAATAACATAAACAATTTTATTTTGCTCCATTGCATGATAAATGATGAGCGTTTTTTTCGGCTTTCCAATTTTCGGGCATAGCACGACATAATC
Source organism: Anaerobacillus sp. (assembly GCA_007120055.1). The sequence goes on along the minus strand of SKOL01000176.1, from coordinate 9,765 downwards.
AACTTGACGTAACATTTGGTCGATCTTCTCAATCGGCGTTGAAGGTTGAATATGCTTCACCCGTGTCCCCTTTAAGGCTGGGTGTTTAATTTTGGCCATCAAGTCTTGCGTATTTTCGTCATCACCAATTAATAATACGGTACCAACATTATTTGAACGCATTAATTTCAAATATAGTGCCTTAAAAACAAGCAATAAAATAATGGTTAAAATCGTACCGATTAAAATAACCGAACGCGGCATCGCAAATTCTCTAAATAAATAAGAAGCTGACATCGTTAAAAATGCCATGAAGCTTACCGCAATAAATACTTTAACACTAATGTCCCATAACGTATGCTTGCGATCTAGCGCATAAAGCTCATAGATCGAGATAAAGAATAAACCGATTAACAGAATCCAAGGAAGCAGCTGAAGAAAAGCCTCCCAGTTTTTAGCCGGAAATCCACTGTAACGAAGGTAAAATGCCGCTACATATGCGATTAATATACAAAGAAGATCACCTAAGATGATGATGAATTTGTGATTTTTCATTTCAGTAATACTAGACATAATCATTACCTCTCCTTTAACTAGTCAGTAACGTGGTCTTAGTTTCGATGTTTGTCGTATGAATTAGTGGACAAATACAAGAATTATAGAGTTTCGTCGAAAAAATTCAATCATTAACTACTATACTAAAGAAACGACAGAATGAAAATATATTTTTTATAGTAATAGTTGGGTTAACACCCATTCTGTATCAGACTAGCTAACTATTTATTTGAACGCAAGTTTCTGTTGTCATAGTATATAACGACTATTCTCTAAAAAAGTTTCAACTTTTTCTTACTTTTTTTAATCTCGAGAAACCTCCTCATCATAAATACCCATGAACTACTCAAAAAGTTTTCGAAAGTATAAAAACTTGAAAACTCAAGTTTTCCCTTTCCAGCTTTCCAACTAACCATCTTTCACAAAAAAAACTTGAGGTAGCGCACAATCGCACTTATTTCCTCAAGTTCTTAAAATTAATTAAATGTTTAATTAAATTAAATTAATAATTGGAATCTCTATAGTTAATGGAGATGTTTAAGTTAGAATTTCGTTCTCGAACGGCGTCGATAATGTCTTTATCTTTGACGCCATCTTTCATGACAACTTCATAATCTAATTGGATCATTGTTCCTAAGTTGGTCGTCTGAACCCTTGTTAACGAATGGTGAGTTAAATAGTTCTCAAAAATATCGTCAAACGCACCGTCATATTGTAAGTTTTCAGGAACAGTAATTTTCATCGTTCGTGGTTCACCTTCGCGTCTTCCGTAATCAAGTACATATAAAATGTAAACAAGTACTGATAAAGAAAGTGTAAAAGCAATCGCTAATAAATAAAATCCTAATCCGCAGGCAATCCCAGCAGCCATTCCAAAGAAGATAAAGGCAATATCTTTCGGGTCGCTCATCGCACTACGGAAGCGAATGATCGAAAACGCACCGACAAGACCGAATGCGACGGCAATGTTATTACCAATGACAATCATAATGACTGATACGACGACACTCATCATAATCACCGTATGAACGTATGATTGCGAGTATCTCGTTCCTTTATACGTTAATTTATATACTTGAGTAATAATGACGGCAAGGGTAAAACTTAGGAAAACAGCTAAAAAGCCGTCTACTAATGTTACTCGTGTCGTAATATCATAACCCCTTATTAAATCTACGAAACTATCCATTTTTTCTCTCCTTTATACCGTTGCCCTTAAAGCGATTTTTTCAGTGCTCATATCTTCGTTCATTTTCTCTGCCAACAAATCTACGCTCGTACAAAACTTTGAAACACTTTTCTTTGGGCATTCAAGTTCACTTAATACCCTCGATAACCATAAAGGCACACTATGGTTAACTTTCACCTCTAAAACGACAAGGTTTGGGTCTACGAAGTGGTAGCCATGGGGTCCATGTTCAATTCTTAAATCGTCTTTTCTACAACGTAAATTGTAATCAAACGTCACTCGTAAGTCTGGGTCCGTGACGCCCATAAACGCTTGACGGTCGTAACTCACGATATTTTCTGGTCGCAAGTCATAAAGATTGCGAAACGAATCGATCTCATTAAAAATTTGTTGGTTCGAAATAGAAATTTTTTGATTCGGTTCTAGTTGATTATAAATATATTGATAAGCATCACGTAAATTAATACTCGTTCTGCGTTTGTTAACACGTTTTTTATATTTCTTTTTCACTTCAAAATAAGCATTATCATCTAATGTTGCAGAATTGTAAATTCGCATTCTTAGCTTTTGGCGAAAACGTAATTTATTACGTGTTTCATAATAAATTTTTTGATCAGGGGAATCGAAATATAAACTAATAATGTTATATTTACCTTCAGCATCGCCATATTTATCATAGACCATCTTACCTTGTAATCGTTCGACTAGTGCCTGATATACATCAAATGAAATTAAATATTTGAGCTCATATCGGCTAAAGATTTCGCCTGCCATTCATATCCCCCTCGCTATAAATCTAGTAAAAAGTAAAGATTGTTTAATTTCTATTAAAATTGTATCATTATTGTTGATGTTTGTTTTACATTGTCGAAATACATTATATAGACTTTCCTAGAAAGTGTAAATGAAAAGTTATAGTTCGGAGGATCAACATGCATTCTAAAAAATCGAAACTACCTTTGCTAGTGATTTTGCCACTTTTATTAGCTGTGTGGGGTATTGCCTATGTATTTGCTGCCGGACCGCTCATTCCTGATGAACAGCTAGAAGCGGCAATTCGTACTGAAATTAATTATGAAAAAGGGGAAATCCGTGCTGATCAGTTATCTGGCATTCAATCGTTACGAATACGTGATGCCAACATCGAAAGCATTGAGGGACTGCAACATATGACAAGCCTTACTTCCCTTGATTTACGTGATAATCACATTTCTGATATTTCGATGCTAAGTGGGCTAACCAACCTATCTGATTTAAATCTTCGTGGAAACCAAATTAGCGATATTAATGCTTTAGAGAATCTTACTTCCTTAAAAAATTTGAACCTTCGTGAAAACTTCATTGAAGATATTTCGCCGCTAGCTGGGCTTTATTTACTTGAAGATGTTAATTTGCGGTACAATCGTATCATGAATATCGAAGCGTTAAGAAATTTGGACAGTTTGCGTGAGCGCTTATATCTTGAGGGAAATCCGATCGTTGATTTTTCACCAATTGAAGACTATATTTCAGAAATCAACGATGTCGATATTGATGAACTTAATGTAAGTTTCGAACATATCCAAAATTCTTTAGAAGCCAAACACATTTTTTCACATCCAGGTGGCTTTTACAATGAAGAGTTCCAATTAGAATTAACTTCACCATACCCAGATGCACTTATTTACTTTACGTTAAATGGCTCACAGCCTGATCCAATCAATAATCCTGAGCATACCTTTCTATTCACTGAAACACTGACGATTAATGATCGAACTAGTGAGCCTACAAATTTGGCAACGATTCCTACAAATTATATCGATAACCACCGGGGGTGGAACGAACCGAGCCCTGATATCATGAAAGCAACAGTGGTAAGAGCCGTCATTAAAAATATTGATCATGAAGTATTAAATGGCGTCTTCACGCAATCTTACTTTGTAAACCTAGAACACTCACTTCCGGTCATCTCCTTGTCCACGAACCCTGAACATTTTTTTGATGATGAATCAGGGATTTACGTACCTGGTGTACATCATAATCCTGAGCATCAAAATGCAGATGGAACCGGAAACTATTATCAAAGAGGTAGAGAGTGGGAACGACCAATTCACGTTGAATATTATGAAGCAAATGGGCAATTAGCCTTTGCTCAAGATGCTGGGGTTAGAATCCATGGTAATTTCACAAGAAGGTTTGGACAAAAGTCACTCCGCTTGTACTCGAGAAGTGATTACGGCGAAAGTAGATTTCGCTACCAATTTTTCGATACGAAAGAGATCAATAATTTCAATCGCTTAATCTTACGTAATTCTGGAAACGACTGGGGAATGACGATGTTTCGTGATGCTGCAATGCAAAGCTTAATTCACCATTTACCTTTAGATACACAACATTATCAACCTACCGTTGTGTTTATTAACGGTGAATATTGGGGCATTCATAATGTCCGTGATCGCTTCGATCGACATTACCTAGAAACACATTACGGCGGTGACCGTGATCAATTCACGATACTTGATCGAGAAGGACGTTTACAAGATGGCTTGCCTAGTGGGCAAGAACATTATGAAGATTTAATCGACTATGCAATTCATAATAATCTGGGCGAAGAAAGTCACTACGAACATATTAAATCATTAATGGATGTCAATAATTATTTCCAGTATTATATTGTCCAAATTTATAATGCGAACACCGACTGGCCTCATAATAACATAAGATTTTGGCGTTATGACAATACTGATAACGTAGCCGGTCTTGCTAACGAGTTAGACGGCCGTTGGCGTTGGATGGTCTTCGATGTTGACCGTTCATTAGGATATGTTGATTATGACCATAATACTGTGGAGTGGGCATTAGGTCTACTTAATCCACGACATGAAGTCGAATGGCCCAACGCGTTATTCCGGTCTTTACTCGAAAACGAATCATTCACGCATCAGTTTATTAACGAATTTGCTGATCATTTAAATACGACATTTTATCCAGATCGCGTCATACGCACGATCGAACAATTAAAATCTACCATTGAACCAGAAATGAACCACCATATTGATCGTTGGAGTATTCCAACTTCTTTCGCCGCATGGATTGAAAATGTAAATGAGATGAAGGATTTTGCTATATATCGACCTGCAATCGTCCGTGAACATCTCGCAGAACATTTCGGATTAGATGGCACAGTGCAGATTAAAGTAGTTAGCGATACTACTCAAGGAACGATCCAAATTAATTCGATTCAATTAAGAACTGATACACCTGGGGTTGATACTCCTGACCGGTGGGCAGGCAAATACTTTAAAGGTGTGCCTATAAAAATTACTGCAACTCCAAACCCAGGATATCAGTTTGTCGGCTGGGGTGATGGGAACGATGCAGAAGCTATTGAAATAGTTCTTAATGATGACCTAGAACTTACTCCAAGGTTTGAGCCTGTTCAATAAATTTAGAGGGTGTCCCCAAACCAAAGTGTCCTCACCAGAGATAATACAGTCTAACCTGCTGTATTTTACGCCAAAATGGTGTTTGACACTTGTTTATAGGGCACCCCTTTATTCACTTAGTATAATTAGACGTGATAAATAATAGTGAGGTGAACACATTTGTTACATACAATGAAAGAAGCGGAAAACCTAATCTATCGATCGTACTTAAGAGCGATTGGAAATATTAACGAAACCGCTGATGCGAAAGTTAAAAATATTGATCTTACCCGCCAATTATTTGAACTATTAAACTCTCCAGATTCAGAACAAAAATTTATATTAGTGACCGGCAGTAAAGGCAAAGGGTCCACCTCTCGATTTATTTCCTCCCTACTTACACATCTCGGTTTTAAGGTAGGTTTATTCACTTCACCTCACCTCGTTCATTTTAATGAACGAATTCGAATTAATGGAAAAGCCATTTCAGATCAAGACTTTATTCGACTAAGTAACAAAGTGTTGAAACCTTTTAACACGATTGAAACACAATTATCTTCAGACGAATACCAAGGACCGATTGGAGTTTCGTTAGCGATTGCCACCCTCTATTTTAAAGAAAAGAACACCGATATCAATGTGATTGAATGCGGCCGTGGCGGTGAATTTGATGATACTAATATTTTGCGTAATGAATGGGCTGTGATTACACCAATCATGACAGAACACCTCCCGCAACTCGGGCCAACGATTGACGATATCATTTCACATAAACTAGGAATTATAAAACCTACAACTAAATCTGTGTACGTAAGTGAGCAGTACGAAAACCTCCCGAATGTTAAAATGAAAATGAGTACAAAAGAAATTAGCCAGATCTCCTATTACGGAATGAACTTTGTCGCAAAAAATATTTCGCTCCATTCTGGTGGGACCATTTTTGATGTCGAAACTGAATATAACCTATACCCGCAACTGAACTTGCCTTTATTAGGGAGTTTTCAGGCGGTTAATATTGCAACAGCCATTAAAGTTTGTGAGGACATCATCAGGAAAAAATTGAATTATTCTACTTTGAAACAGTGTTTCGCATCGATACAATGGCCTGGAAGATGTGAAATCATCGATCACCATCCTACGATCATTTTAGACGGTGCTATTAACGAAAAATCAGCGAAGTTTGTACAAGAAGTATTAGAAAAGATCGGTGGTAAACAGATTGTTTCTATCATTGGCGTTCCAACTGATAAAGACTATAGAGGAGTCATTAAAGTCCTTAGTGAGTTTTCTAACAAACTCATCATCACAAAACCAGACATTTCCCATTTGGCTTTTCCTGATGACGCTATCAACTATGCTCAATCATTATTAAGTAACTCAGTTGAAACAAACGTACTAGCAGAAGCCGTCGCTCTCACCAAACAAGAACCAAACGTTGATATTATCCTGATTGTCGGTACCCAAACATTAATTGCAAATGCAAAACGCCTTTGGAATCATTCATTAATGGATTTAGGTTAAAGTGATCGATTGGTGAGTTCACGAACAATTTGCGCGCTTAAACGAATCTTAAGTGATGTAACCGACTGATTGAGTTCACTAATTTTGGCCACGTTAAACGTGAAAAGGACATTACCTATTTGCGCACTAACAAATAAGTAATGTCCTCTTTTAATGGAGAATTTTAATTTTAATCAGCTATTAAGCGACAAAAATGCCCCATTTTAACTCAACTGAATTTTATTTTACTGGCTACACCAATTTGAACTCAAACTAGATCTTTGTCTCTTAGCTTTTTAGTACAGGTAACTTGTGCTCATATACTTCTCTTATATAATCTGCAACCTCTTCTGAGAGATCCTCTCTTTGCAACGCAAAATCAATCGTTGCTTTGATAAACCCAAATCGATCACCGACATCATATCGCTTGCCATGGAAGTTATACGCGAGTACTGCTTGCGATTTATTTAAAACTTTAATCGCATCGGTCAACTGGATTTCATTTCCTGCCCCTGGAGGTAATGTCTCCAAAATATCAAAAATCTCCGGACGTAATACATAACGCCCCATGATGGCATAGTTTGATGGGGCATCTTTTAGTGCAGGTTTTTCTACAAATGTTTGTGCATGAATGACATTCGGTTCGATTTCAGCACCTTTTGGAGCGACAACCCCATACTTTGAAACGTCCTCGTCTGGCACTTGCTGAACACCTACCACTGAAGAATGGTAACGATTGAATACGTCAATCAGTTGCTTTAAACAAGGGGTTTCAGATTCGACGATATCATCACCAAGAAGAACGGCGAAAGGTTCGTTTCCAATAAATTTACGTGCACAATGGATCGCGTGTCCAAGACCGTTCGCTTCTTTTTGACGAATGTAATGAATATTCGTCATCGCAGAAATCGCCTGTACTTCCTCTAGGAGTTTGGTCTTATTCTTCTTTTCTAGCGTTTCCTCTAATTCAAATGATTTATCAAAATGATCTTCAATCGCCCGCTTTCCCCGACCTGTAACAACGATAATATCTTCGATCCCAGAGGCAATTGCCTCTTCAATTATATATTGAATTGTAGGCTTGTCTACAATTGGTAGCATTTCTTTAGGTTGTGCTTTGGTTGCTGGAAGAAATCTTGTCCCTAGGCCTGCTGCAGGAATAATCGCTTTTTTTACTTGCATGACTTTTCTTCCCCTTTCTGCATATGATTGTCCACCTTCATTATAATATTAACTAATGAGAATATCTAGGGGACGATTCTCCGCTCCCTATTAATGGAGCAGCTTCTGGTTCGAGTTATACGTGCCTTTGGATGTGCCTTCTTCCTCCCTCCTCACCCAAAAAGAAAACCCCAAGTTCAGCCTCAACCGAACTTAGGGTTTTCTCACTTTATTGATATTGAACAATATCGAAGCGTAATACCGGATTTTCTAATTGTCCATATAAGTTTTTTATTCTAGGAACTTGTTTCGTTGCCCATTCCATGTCTGTTGCATATTGTGGGAAGCCGCCCCATGAATTTGTATAAAGGTGGTTCCATCTCATCTTATACAATGTGTTTTGGCCACGTTGTAAATAACTATTCGAGATAAATCCTGCTCCACCAATAACTGCTGCTTCTGGAGTAAACCAACCTGCATTATACGCGTAGATAGCTCCTAAGCGATATGGGTCATTATCGTTAGCACCAATCCCAAACATGTTATGCGTTGTTCGGATATCGGTTAAGCTAGATCGGTTTGAAGATGTAACAAGGACTAAATTTCCACTACTATTTCGCCCTACTTCAATTCCTGTTGCCAAGCCAGATGATCCATTCCCAGTTTCTAATAAAGCATGCGCAATTAAATAGATTTCATTTACGGAATGTTTCTTTCCTGCTTCAAAGAAAGCACTGCCTAGACCATCCAAGATCCCTCTTCCTGCAAGGACAGAATTAAGTTGATCCACCGACACTCCCGCTGTTGAATCTAATAATAAGTGTTGGAATTTATCATTTTTGTTAGGGTCAATAAACGGCATTACATCTTCTTTTTTAGCATTACGCCAAGCCGAAAATCTAACTTGATACCAAACATCGTTACCACTTATAGCCGAGCCTTTCACTTCATTTACAATAGTTAATTCTCGGTTTCTAGAGACCGTACCGAAGCTATGACTACTATTATTAGTTCCTTCACGGATATTAGAAAGCGTATTGACTACGGCAACCTCCGAACTAGAAGCTAGAGAACTATGAACATATAACGTGTTTCCGTTAAGAATGATTTCATACCATGTTGTATTTCCACCTACTGAATCACCCGGTACCTCACGAATAATCTCTACAACAGTACCAGAGCCTACAGTGCTATGAACATTATTTGATATGGTTGGTTGTGTACGGATGTTGACACTGCTGCCAGTAATCACTCCACGATCAATGATATCCACTAAAGAACTATGGATATACGCAGGAGCATTACGATATTTGTCCGTTTGCGGCGGTGGATTTAATTGAAACTGACGATTTAATGCTTGATTAAGTGTTAAATTGTATTGCGTGTACGTTATCAAGTCTTCTGCTTCTTGTACAATTATTGAATCTGGATTTTCAAGCAAGTATGCTATTTTTGCGAGCGTTACTTCATCGGCAATACCATTCACTCTTAAGCCGTAAAGCTCTTGGAATTTACGAACGGCTTCTTCAGTTTGACTACCGTAATACGTTGTTGGATTGTTGGAAATATGAAAACCTATCACCGCTAAGTCTTCTTTAAGTTGGATGGCATCTTCATGACGTTCTCCGAACCTGAGCGGACTTGATAAAATTCCTTCGATTTTTGCTAATGTTTTCTCTTCAGCAATTCCTGTAACTTCCAACCCATAATACTCTTGGAATTCCCTCACTGTACGCTCGGTGATCGGTCCGAAATATACCGTTGGATTATTGGAAACACCAAAGCCTAGTTTTTCTAAGTTTACTTTTAAATCAATAACATCCGTACGGTATACACCATTTGAAAGTGGCGCATTCAATTGCTCTTCCATTTTCGCTAATGTTACTGAATCTGCAATCCCATTAACTACTAAGCCATGACGGGCTTGGAAATCTTTCACTGCACCTTCTGTTAATGACCCGTATAACGTTGTTGGGT
>SKOL01000723.1 GCA_007120055.1 Anaerobacillus sp. | reverse complement strand
GCCATCTCCTTCGCATTAATCTTCTGTTTCGGCTTTTCACGACTAATAGCGGTATGTTCCTTAGAATACATTAGTGCATTTATAATCCAATGTTCATCGTAATTATAGTTTAAATCCATATTTTTCCTATACAAAGGTGTCGTAGGCTCTGTATAAAATAACAAATCTTTTTTTACATTTTTCAATACAGGACGTGCCCTTTCAAAGAGAGAAATTGGGCCTACTGGGGATTTTCCCGCTTTGTAAGAAAGTCCGCGATCCCAGTTCGGTATTGAATTCCAATGAGGTGCATCATAACGAAATCCATCAATATCAAGTTTTTCTACAAGATAAACCAATACCTCTAAAAAATATTTCTGCCAATTAACATTTGCTGCGTCAAAAGCATTTGTATAAATTCCTGTAATTTCTCCACTTTCATCTTTTACAAACCAGTCCGGATTTGTTTTTACAAGAGGGTGTACTGGATACGACCCATTTTTCCAATAGGGAGCAAAATCAATGACAGTTTGATTTAATTCGAGACGGTGAGTATCACCACTAGTACGAGCTTCAAATTCAGCCCTTTTCGTAATGGTTTGATCAATTACACCATGTAATACGACATCAAGAATTACTTTCATATTTAATGAATGTGCCTTAGCAACTAATTCTTTTAATTCCTCTTCATCTCCGTATGATGTTCCAATGTCATAATAATCATGAACTGCATAACATGGGTATGGCTGTTTAGGCATTATTTGTACAGCATTGAAACCAAGCTCTGCAATTCTTTCTAAATCTTTCGTTAACTGCTTTACAGTTGGATACGGAGAATAAGAGTAATCATTCTGAAATACCGCTGTACCAATATGAGTCTCAAAAATTACTAATGAATGTGTCCACTCCGGACGGTCATTAGGAGTTATAATCTGTTTATCTCGATACCATCTTTGGAAATCATCAGATGCCTGTTCTTCATTGTTGGCATGTAAATAATAAATGCCTTTGTAGTTCATACTCTTTCCCGGTTCAAGGTATCCAGAAAACTGTATATCATGATTAAAAGTAATCCCTTTTTCTCTACGGATAACACATTGATCTTCTCTTTCTTCAAACGAAAGACTCCAACCTATCCATAGTTCACCATTAGTATGAATTAAACCAGCTGTACCAATCGAGTACTCACCATAGTTCCACTCTTCCCCTAACTCCTTCTCATGAAAATCATACGTTGGAAGTGTACCTTGTACTCCCGGCATAAAGATTTGAGAATTATTTATTCCATTTTGATACTCAAAATACTGGCGATAAATTGCTTTTCTGATTTTGTGGACCTCAGAGGTATTATTTTGAATCTCAAATGAAATATCTACACGATCCATTTTATTAGCAAGTATGATACTCCAAGTTAAATTCCAATCTAGTTCACGACAATAGAGTTTAACAATTAAACCTTGTTCTGATTCAAAATCTTCCCAATGCTCTAATTTCATGTTTTCTCCAATTTTTTGAGCATCTACATAATAAGGTACTCTCCTAGGTAATGGCCTTATTTCTTTTCCATCTATTAAAATTGTTAAAATTGGATCAGCACCCGTGTGACAAAGACAAGATTCTCCCTTTTTTGAATGAATTTCTTTTATAATGCCACTTTTCGAATCGATTGTTACAGCTAAGCGATCGTTCTCAAATGCAATTGAACGTTGGGAAATTTCTGGCTCAATACTCATTCGTAATCCCCTCTCTGTTAGCCAAATAAAGGCCAAATAAAATCTTTAATCTACTATTTTACTATCTCGATAATCACTTTCTAAACCTGTAGGAGCAAATGCTTCAACTTAAAGTTCAATAAAAGTTAGTTATTTAGCGTCACGAACGTCAGAACTACTCATATTTGAAATAATTCAAAATTGAATTTTTATCCTTTTACAGAACCACTTGCAAACCCTTCAATAATGTGTTTCTGGAGAAAGATATATATGACAATAATTGGAATTAAACTTGAAAATATTGCTGCAAACATGGCTGTAAAATCATTTTGATACGTCGATTTAAACAAACTTATCCCAACCTGTAATGTTCTCATTTTCTGATCTGTAGTTAGTAAAAGGGCAAATATGAACTCATTCCAACTAAATAAGAATTGAAAAATAGCAGCTGTAGCTATTCCAGGGCGTAGAAGGGGGAGAATGATATAAAAATATGTCTTTACAAAAGTACTGCCATCAATATAAGAAGATTCTAATATTTCGGTTGGGATTCTTTTGATAAAGCCATAAATAATTAGTAAAGTTAAAGGTAAGCCCATCGCAGAATAAGTTGTAATTAATGCCCACGGGGTATTAATTAAATTAAATTTCCCTGCAATGAGATAATAGGGAACCATCAAGGCATTTGTTGGTAAAAATATACCTAAAACTACTAAAAAATAAACTATTTTACTCCACTTTCCCCCTTGTCTTACAGCATAAGCTGCCATCGTCGCTAATAAAATACAAAGTACTGTCGAAATGGTGCTTATAAATAAAGAATTAACAAACAATCTTCCTAATGAGCCAACTTTAAAAGCTGTAATATAATTTGAAAAATTTAATACTTCAGGCCAAGAAAAAGGAGATCTCATTAACTCAGCGTTTGTTTTTAGAGAAGCTAGCAATACCCATAAAAATGGAAATGTTGTTACAAGAAGAAAGAAAGCAAGAATTATATAAACCGGCACGTATCCTAGCCATTTCCGTTTGATTTTGTTGTACATTTTATTTTGTTTGTAAGGAGGCAGTTCGTGTACCTTACTAGTACCATTTGTTTGTATTTTCATAGGTTTCAGCTCCTTTTAGGCATTCTTTTCTCTAAACAACAGCTGCACGATCAGGATCATTAACGCTCCTGTCAAAATCAACATCACAGCTAATGTGTTCGCATATCCATACTCAAAGTTTAGCATTTGTTTATACATATGAAGTGAAATGACCATCGTCTGATTAACAGGACCACCATTTGTCATAACAAAAGGAGCTTCAAAATTTTTCAATGTATTGGTTATTGCCAATAAAATTCCTGCCGCAATTGCAGGCTTTAAGAGCGGTAAAGTAATATATAGTTCTCTTTGGATGGCATTTACTCCATCAATTTGTGCAGCTTCATATATCGTTGGATCAATTGTAGAAATAAAAGCCATAAAGATTACCATAAAGATACCAACATAAAAGATCCAATGACCAATCATTGCCGGATAAGCTGTTGCCATTTCACCAAGCCAATTACGCTGTAACCCTTCAAGCCCAATTTTTTCCAACATCCAGTTTAACAACCCGAATTCTCCGTTATAAATAAATAACCACATCATGGACATTGCTAATGTTGAAATAAGATTTGGAAAAAAGAAAACGGTACGAAAGAACTTCCACCCTGGAATCTTTCGTGAGAGAATAACAGCTAATAGTAAAGCCAATGGAATATGGATAAAAATTGCTGCGCCCCCCCAAAGAAGCGTATTCCAAAATGATTTATGAAAAACTGTATCAGTAACTAACCGTTTATAATTTTCCAATCCAACAAAAGACATTTGACCAATACCATCCCAACTCATCAAACTCGTATAAACTAAAAAATAAATTGGGTAAATAAAGTAGATAAAAAATGTAACTACAACCGGTAATAGGAAGATGATGACCCCAGTCTTCTGCTTCATGCTCATACAACCTTTCTTTTCGGAGCTGGCCCATAAGTGTCTGACACCATGCAGAGCTTACTAAATATAGACGAATAAATTTATTATCCATCTATATTTGGTGCCTAACGGTGTCTGACACTTTCTTTTGGGACAGCTCCGTTTTTCTATTAATTATCTACATTTTGTAATTGTTTAACAAATTCCTCAGGTGTAATTTCATCCAACGCTAAAGCTGAAACAGCTACTGGAAATTCTGTTGCTACACTTGTACTTTTTGCATTAATTAAGTGTTTGAAGGTATACGGAGCTTTTTGCATAACCTCTAACATTTCCATAGAAATTCTGTCCGCATCATCTCCCTCTTGAACTTCAAAACTAGATGCTTCCATAAATGCGCCACTTGCTAAAAATAAACGTTTTGCACTTTCAGGATTAGTTAAATACTTCATAAATTCAACCGCGTATTTCTCACGCTCAGGATCAGTTTGTTTTTTACCAGTTAATACAAAGTTAACTCCAGCGATGACAGCTCCTTGTTCTCCTTTTCCACCATCAAAAGTTGGCATTGTACCGACACAAACTTTGTTATGAAACTCTTCTCCACCTTGTTGAATAAATTGACCAATCATCCACGGACCGTTAATAATCATTGCTGTTCTCTCATTAATAAAATAACTTGCATAAGCTGAATATGTTAACCCGACAGTATCAGATGTTGTATACTCAAACAATTTCTTTAAAGTTTCTGCAGCAGTAAGAAATGCTGGATCATCAAAACCTTTTTCCCAAAAACCTTCTCCACCAATACTAGATACAAGATATGAATATAAAAGTTGTGTAGACCAAGCATTTTCTCCTGTTCCCATTGAAATTGGTGTAACACCAATTTCTACTAGCTTTTCAGCAGCTTCGAAAAATTCATCCCAAGTTTTAGGGAATTCATTTATTCCAGCTTTGGCAAATAAATCTTTATTGTAAAAAATCGGTATTACCATCGATTCAAATGGTACTGCCATTACTTTTTCGTTATATATTCCATACTCAATCGCTTCATCTGAAAACGTTTCTTGCCAACCATCCATATGAGGAGTTAAATCTATTAACTTTCCAGACCCATAATATCTCTGGGCATCTACTGTATTATGTTGAAAGTAAAAAATATCAGCTACAGAGTCAGTAGCTAGGCTAGTTCGATTTTTATCATATAATGTTTGAGGATCCGGAGTACCATCAATAACAACTTTTGCTTTTCCTTTATACTGTTC
>SKOL01000518.1 GCA_007120055.1 Anaerobacillus sp. | reverse complement strand
GATGTATATTTTCTTAAAACAAAAGACTGTACCGGAATATGAAGTCTTTCACATATCGTTGGGTGATGTAAATAAACGATTTGCTTTGGTCTTATTCCCAGTGCTCTTAAAAGATCAAGTTGCCACCGTTGTTGATCATGCGGATTCATAATAATTTTGTACTGACTACTATCGATATATTGTGTAATCCAAAGCCTAGAGACAACTTCCAACAAAAAATGGCCGTAACCATTTGAGTTTTCTCCACTCAAAAAAATACTATCTCCCGGTTGCTTCGTAATTTTATCTAGATTACCAATTACCTGGAAGCTATCACTCGTACTCTCATACATAAGTGATCGATGAGGTGGGTTTAGCTCATAATTTCTAAAACTATCAGGTAAAATATGTTTATTTCCATATACAATGATTTGATTTTTGATACATAATCCATTTTTTATACTGGCGAGATAAAATTCATTTGTTGTACAACTATTTGGAATTAGTTTCTTCTCTATAGGTGCGTTTATAGGGGGAATAATGTTTATTTTTTCAGGTTTTTCTACGGTGAAAAGTTTATTATTTTCTAAAAAAACATTTTTAAAATCTATAAAGTCTTTCACTTGGCAAATACTAGGATAATTAATTAGTTTCATCCTCTTAAATGGTCTATTTTGATTCATGAGATCCACCTCATAAAATGTAATAAACGAAATCTCTATAAATGAATAAAATAATCAAATAGAAAAATAGAACGAAAACAACAAATCATTTCGTTCTACTTTTATTTTCGAAATCCCCAATTTATGGGGGGGCCTTGTTTTAATACACGTGCTTCATTTTTGCTCAGTTGGATTACTTTATTTGTTGTTAATTTAAGTTTCTTTAATATATTAATATTTATTAAGTGTAGTTGATTTTCCATACTTATATAATATGCTGAACCTATCTGAAATACTAAACTATCTCCTAGAACCGAATAAGGTTTAAAAGTCGCTTCTATTGTCCTCCCATCATCAAATGATGATAATAACTCAGGAGTAACAGTAATAATTTCTGTTACTTTAAATCCAAATCTTTTAAAAGCTCTAGGCTCTACTAACCTTTTTAAATTATTTTCAAGATAATAGATTTGATTTGTACTCGAACCCTTTATAAGCCTTTGGTTAGGAAATATCTCAGGATTCGAAAGTGCCTTTTGATCAATCTCTGTCCCCAATGGGTATTTAAAGAGCAAAGGGGCAGTAACATCAACAATTTTGGACCTATCATATTTTAAGGCAGTAAACATTTTGGGAGTAATTTTTCGTCTTTTTTTCTGATCAATTACATATATTTCAGGAGACAGCCCTTTTACTAACGTTCCGTTTGGAATATCATTCGGTAAAAAGCTATTTAGAAATTGAAAACACTGCGGTGTCTTAACCGTCTGATCTAAAACATGTGGAATCGGGTAAAATGGTTGAAATTCATTTAACCGCATCCAAAATACCGCGTCACCATTATGCCAACACTCTGGGTTATCATCCCAATAGCTCTTATATTTTTTGAATACTTTCTCAGCCAACCTTCTTGTATGCATCACTGAACAATGGTCAACAACATTAGCTGCTTTCTTTAAAACTCTTGAAGCATTTCTCTTTCTTTCTGAAACGATTTTTAATTGTTCATTTAAAATTTGAACTTTTTGGCTTGAGTATACAATATCAATTGAAGGGTGCTTATCTAAATACACTGTCATTATTTGTAAACGATTAGGTAAATAAACCGTGTCATCTGTTAAATACGACAAATACTTCCCTTTCGTAATCGAAATAGCTTGATTAATAAGTGTGGCATATCGCGTTGTTTTGTGGCGATCTTCATCTTTTACACCACTATTAAAATAATGAATCCGTTTATCACTTAAATATGACTGAATTACATTTGCTGTTTCCTCATTAGACGCATCATCCATAACAAACAATTCCCAATCTTTCATTGTTTGATTTATGACACTTTCGATCGCTTTTCCTACCAATTTAGGTCTATTATAGCTAGTCAGTATAATTGAAACTTTTGGTGACATTGCTTCACTCTCTCCCTATTATTTTCAAACCTTTCGATATCTTGGCATCCATCTAATTTTAATCTTCTAATTTTCCGAGCTGTTATTATTTTATTTCCAAAAAAATTGTTTACTGAATAATCTTTACCTTCTCCCTTCATGTATATGTGCTCGTATCCGATTTATTCATTAAAAGTTACCGATTATTCGTCGTCCAATCAAGTAGGCGCGCAGCGAGTGAAGCCATTGCCATAACTTTTTATACAGGCTCTTATAGTGTTATATAATTGGAGTCGTCATTATACGTTTACTTAACAACATCCCAACTTACTGGTGTTCCTTTAGCAATATCTTGTCGTGCTTTTTTTCCAAGTACAGATTTAATATGTCGAGGTTTCAACCCATAGCCTGGTCTTATAGATCTAACGTTGTCCTCTGTAAAGACTTCCCCCACTTTCAAATCTTTCACGATAAATAAGGAACGAGAAAGCTCTCTACTTTTAATTTTTTTATCTGTAAGCTCATAATCGACACTTCCTAATGCTTTCTCTGCATCCCTTACTGAGTCAACAAGTAATTTTAACTCTTGTTTGTCTAATGAAAAACTAACATCTGGTCCACCTATAGATTTATCTAAGATGAAGTGCTTTTCTATGACTCTAGCTCCTAACGCCACTGATACAACTGGTACGGTTACCCCTAAGGTATGATCTGATAATCCCACTTCAACATTAAATGTTTCTTTTAAATTTTTCATTGTTAATAAGTTTGCATCTTCAATTTTTGCTGGATATGCAGATGTGCATTTTAACAAAATTATCTGTTCATTACCTACACTTCTACATGCACGTACTGCATCTTCAGTCTCACCTAGAGTTGCAATGCCAGTAGAAAAAATTACAGGTTTCCCTTTAGATGCTATATATTCAATCAGAGGAATATCCGTTATTTCAAATGACGCTACCTTATAGGCGGGTACGTTTAAACTTTCTAACAAATCAACTGCTGTTTTATCGAAAGGACTTGAAAAACAAATCAAATCAAGTTCGTTAGCATAATTCATTAACTCTTTATGCCACTCCCAAGGAGTATGAGCTTCTTTATAAAGATCATATAGGGTTTTTCCGTCCCAAATTGTCCCCTGATCTAATCTAAAGTACTCATTATCACAATCAATAGTTATTGTATCCGCAGTGTATGTTTGTAATTTGAATGCATCGGCCCCAGCGTCTTTCGCTGCTTTTATTGTTTCTTTTGCAATCGTTATATCGTGTCCATGGTTCGCTGACATCTCTGCAATTATTAATACTTTTTTTGAAATATCGAATTTGTCAATAAGCATTTATCATACTCCTTTGTTTAATGAAAAAGTATATTTTAGCATCCCATTATCATTTTCACATAGTAAAAATCCGACTTTTTCAAAGAGCTTTTTTGATGCAATATTCTTGTCTGATATAAAGGCTATAATATTCTCTAACTTATTTCGTTCATCACTAATTAGCTTTATACTCTCAATTAGGAATTGTTTACTTAATCCTTTGCCCATAATTGACTTACACAAGCTTATACTCACAGTTGCTGAATGACCCTCTACCTTATATCTCAGTTGGCCTAAAAAATTATTAGTACAATCCGTCACCACATAAAAAACATTCTGATCGGACTTTATAGTGTTTTCAAACCAAATAATATGTTCTTCCCAACTAATTTTTTTAGTATTAATAGACCATTTTCTAACATAATCTTCATTAGATAAATTAAAAACATCACGAATATCTTCTTCCCTAATTTCCCTTAAAAAATAGTTATCCTCAATAAGCTCGCCCCGAGTTAAAGCATCGATAATCCGTTTAGTACCTAATCCATCGATAACTTTATTATATTTACTAACCAATTCGTTCCTTTTGCCGAAATCCATCATTTTCTCTAATTCAAGTACTATCTTTTTTTTAAATAATGCATCCTTGTAATCAAGAATCCTTTCAACTAGATTGAATTCTTTTAATCCAGAAACATTATTACTCTGGTTTTCTGCAACTTTTATTGGTATAAAGGGTGTTTGTGTAGCCATTAACTCATAAATTGTCTGGCCTGCTGCTGTAATAGCAATATCCGAGTTTAACATAACTCTTTTCATTTCTTCAGCTGTAGCATTCTCGTAAAGTTTTGTATTCTTAGAACTAAATCTTTTAATCTCATCAATATTTTTAAACGCATTTCCGATTACTACATTAAATATGAGGTTTGGATATCTACTACTAAATTTGTTTAATATGATAGGCGTTAGATTGTGTATATCTGATCCACCAAGGGTAATTAGTACTTCTTTAACTTTAGTTTTTTGGGGCTCTCTCTTCACTTGAATAAAAGGTGTTCTCAAAATGATAAACTTATGCCCTAGTAAATAGCAGTTAGTATCATTTTTAGGATACGTAACTACATTACTACTAAGAGACGGATTAACAACTAAACCCCTTGGGTATTTAATCCGTGCATTATCGTCAATAAACAAACTTTTTTTCGCACGATTCGAAATCACTTTATATAAATCTTCAGTAGCTAAATATGAATCAACAATACAATAGTCATTTTCTTTAATATAATAATTTAAAAAGTCCGTCGATAGCCAATTGGCTAACTTAAATTTCTTGTTCTTAATAATCTCAATATCATTTGTATCCCCATATATAATAAATTCAACTTCAATGCCTCTAGCCTCTAATTCATCATATAAAGAACTACATCTAGATATATGCCCTAACCCTATTTGACGACCACCTTCAGTTAAAATAATTACTTTCATATCCCTTAGTTAACAGTCCTTAATTTTAGTTACTTCATTCAGCTTATTTATCAATTCTTTATCAGTTTTATATTTTAGGGTTAAGTGGCTG
>SKOL01000287.1 GCA_007120055.1 Anaerobacillus sp. | reverse complement strand
GACCTGCATAGTTAAGGGGGTAACCTGTATTCGCATGACCAGTAAGTAACCATTCTTCACTAATTTTTTCAGTCATTGTTAAACTATCTAAATCTGATTCAGTTCTTGGATCGGTAGTTTCTGAGGGTAAATTATTGTTTTCTTCTGGAGGTTCTGTGGAAGTATCTCCACTACAGGCGGCAAGAAAAAACGCTAAAATCAACACAATTGAAATAGACCATAGCTTTTTCATTCATTCTTCCTCCTCTTCAAAGTTGTTTTTAAGATCTCGGGTGTTTTATGGAAGGTTATAAAATAATTCTTATCCCATCCCTTCATTTCTTTATATAAACAATATACAACTTTTTCCATAATTGATCATACTTTTTCACAGAAAATACATATAAACATTTTGTGAACCTTTAGAATTCACACAAAAAAGGCGTTAGATGCATAGCAGCAACTAACGCTTTTTTAAGTTTTCATTGATAATCTATCTCTTTGAAAGCCACCGTATTAGCAACGTAATTCCGCCGATTACTGCTACAAATACGAAAAGAATAAGGAACAAACCTGAAAAATTGATAGTAACCACGCTAACCTCTCCCTTTTATCAAATCTATTTTTCGTTGTGCTGAAATCTAACTACCAATTCCAAAACGTAATTTCTCCAAGTTGAACGCCTTGGATCTCATCAAGTTCTTGTAATCGTAATAATTCTTTCGTTGGGCCGGTGATTACTGCTCCGTAAACGTTAAATCCGTTTTCTTCAAGGTATTGAATCCTTTCCGCAAAATATCGGGTGCCGAAAAGCGTTTCCGCAAATTTTGAATCATCGTTGTAAATAAGTTTCATGTTATCAAGCATTAGTTGCTGGTTTCTATCGATACTTCCTATCGTTAGATTCGTACTACTGTATGAGAGAAAATCAATTCCAAACTCTCTTCCATATGTGAGTCCCCAAGTATCAACTGCGACACTGTTACTTCCGCCCCACCAACCTTCTGTAAACAGATCGAGTTCACCCATATAAACGGGCATCCACTCTACGTATACGTCAAAATCTTCTAATAACATAAACAACTCTTCTGGTGTCATAAATTCATTAGTTGAAAACGCAAGATCGGCAACGGTACCTTCATGAACTTTGTCTAGCGTCTCCCAAACTCCAGGATAATTATTCGCCTCAAGCGCCTCCCCAGTCTCTGGGTGAACTGGAAGCCAAAAGTTAAAGTCAGGCTGATCATTTTTTTGATAAAATTCAAAGTTCGATCTCGTAAATCCAGTCAATGGTTTTCTCACGTGTAGCTGACCTACATCTTTTTTCTCTTGACCGATTTTCCGATAAAAAGGAACGGCCGCTTCTTGCGTGAGAAACGAGTTAATTTCTGCAAAACTAAGTCCGTGCTCAGCAGAAATTCCAGGGTATGTCCAGTCAATCGCAAGCTGCGAATAAGCGACAAGTTTATGGCCTTTCTCGGAATGGAGATAGCCGATGGATACGACCATCATATACGCCCAATATATAAAAAACATAATTACTGCGACGCGAAGGATACGTAATGTAAGCATAAAACGATAGCGGCGTAACACTTTTTTCTCCTTTTTTTCATTCCATTCAGTCGTCATGTATATCATTCCTTTCTTTAAAATGCTGTCTACTAGCAAATTCATGAAGCCGGTTCCGGGCCCGGTGTAAAGTCACTTTTACTTGATTTTCATTCATATCTAGAACGGCCGCAATTTCTTGATATGATAGTTGTTCGTCTTCTCGCAAATAAATGATCGTGCGATACGTTTCATTTAGTTTTTTCATTAATTGGGTCATGTCGTCCTCACTCTCTTTGGCGGTGACATAATCTTCCGGCTGCTCATATGGACTTAACATATCGCTTTGTTTGTGGATCGCATCGATAAACGGGACCCACTCCCATCGCTTTCTTTTACGCCATTCATCTAAATAAGCATGCCTTGCCACTTTGAATAGCCAACTCCGTACTTCATAATCTTCGTAAAAAGACAAAGAAATCGTCGCTTTATAAAAAGTCTCTTGAACAAGATCTTCTGCGGTCGTAGAGGATCCTGAGAGCCGGTATAAAAAATAATAAAGCGACTTTGCATGCTTTCGGTAAATCTCATCAAGCTTTTCTTTTTTGTTTTTATCCAAGCTCCGATCCCCCTTTCACCTTTATAACGAAAGAAACGAGGAAATGTTACACCTGAATTTTAAAAAAACAGATCATTACGGTGGATTCCTCGAAAAAATTTTGGTTACTGCTTGTTTGGCCAGGTAACGGACATGCCCGCAACAACTCTTAATCTATAAAATATGTAATCCCATTAACTCTCTAACTTTTTTCAATCTTATCATAAAAGTGTCATTTCATTGTGTTAGAAAAAAATCGTCCACACCAAAAAAGCGTCAGTCACCTCTAGCCAACGAAAAATAGACAAAAATTACATACGTCTATTTTTCGTGATTTGCCTGGTGAACTGACACTTAAAGGACAATTCTTTAATAAAAATATTTTTACCGACTGAAATCAGGTTGCTCGAACTAAAATACACTCGCCTGCTATCACTTAATTGTTTTCCGCTTCCCATTTAGCAATTTCTTCGCGGACTCGTGGTGCGACTTCTGTCCCTAACAGCTCAATCGCCTTCATGACATCTTCATGAGGCATAGTGCCTAGTGGAACGTGTAACATAAAGCGAGTAATGCCAACGTCCTTACGAAGGTGAATAATTTTCGTTGCAACTGTTTCAGGATCACCTACGTATAGTGCACCTTCTACGCTGCGGGCGGCATCGAAGCTTGAGCGATCGTAATGTGGCCAACCGCGCTCGCGACCGATCACGTTCATCACTTGCTGAGTCGAAGGAAAGAATTTATTTGCTGCCGTCTCAGTATCTTCTGCAATAAAACCGTGGGAATGTGAAGCTACTGGCAATTTCGAAACATCATGGCCTGCCTGAGTTGCAGCTCTCTTATACAGTTGCACGAGTGGGGCAAACTGTCTTGGATTACCCCCGATAATTGCTAAGACAAGTGGTAATCCGAGCCTCCCTGCACGAACGACAGATTCTGAATTTCCGCCGCTACCAATCCATACAGGCAATGGATCTTGCACTGGTCGTGGATAAACACCGCGATTATTGATTGCCGGCCTGTGCCTACCTTTCCACGAGACTTTTTCAGACTCTCGTATTTTTAACAATAGTTCTAACTTCTCATCAAAAAGCTCATGATAGTCTTGGATGTCGTAACCAAACAAAGGAAATGATTCGATAAAAGAACCTCGTCCAGCCATAATTTCAGCGCGCCCGTTCGAAATCCCATCTACGGTAGCAAAATCTTGAAAAACACGAACAGGGTCAGCCGAAGAAAGAACCGTCACTGCACTCGTTAAACGAATATTTTTCGTTTGTGCCGCAGCAGCTGCCAAAACAACGGCCGGAGATGACGCAGCAAAATCTTCACGATGGTGTTCACCAACACCAAACACGTCCAAACCTACTTGATCTGCTAGGACGATTTCTTCTACAACTTCACGTAAGCGCTGTGCATGACTTATTACTTCACCAGTTTTTACGTCCGGTGTTGTTTCTACAAAAGTACTTATACCAATTTCCAATTCACCATTCCTCCTATTCCTTTCCTGCTATTATAATTTATTGCTATATTGCTTTATTTTCCCTAAAAACTACAGTAATAACTCTATTTTGAATTTTTCTGTCGGCTAATTCAAGTTTTATGCCCTGAAATAAAGTTTTTGTTTAAGGTATGGTTTCTTTTCATTTTGAACAGAATTAATCAAAGAAGGAGGATTATACAATGAAACATTTAAACGTATTATTAATGAAATTTGTAATTAGTTTTATTGTCTTTTGGTTTAGCTTAGGTTTGTTATTTAATGCACCTTTAGTAGAAATCATATCATTTAGTTTACTAATTACGATTTTTTCATACTTTGTTGGTGATCAAATCATTCTTCCCCGAATTGGAAAAAGGAACGCAGTCGTAATCGATTTTTTCCTCATCTATACAATCGTCTGGGTGTTTGGCAGCATATTTTTTCACAGCTATTTAATGATTGGTTGGGGAAGCATAATATCAGCAACACTTATCGCGTGTTCGGAAGTATTTGTCCACTCATATATTTTGAAAAACATAAAGCCTATTGTCCGTGAAAAACAACCGAACTTCACTCGAGATTTTGCTTTTGAGTTTGCGGAAGAGCAGGAACCAGGACGTAATCAAGAAAAAAATGATGAATGAATAATCAACGTGGTTTCAAGAAAAAAAGGCGTTAAAAACTGCTGCAGTTTTTACGCCTTTTTTTCTGTTGAGTGAATTTCATAATAACCAAAAATGAGCCATATCACGCAATAGATAGTTTGCGAATGGTTTTGACGCAACTATCTATTGATCTTAGTGGCGAAAATAATGCATTATGAAATTCATTGTGTGAATTTCATATTGTAACTGTATATGACACCATTTTTGGTGAAAACACTGGTGGTGAATCAACATTTTCGATCCACCTACGTTCTTCGCCATCGATACCGTCCTTTAGCCATACATCCCCACGATTATCATTTTTTGTGCGGCGAAACCATGTTACATAAGAACCAAATACTTGAGGTTTTACATCGAGTTCCTCATTTTTCGGAAATGTGATTTGCATTTGTTCATTTGATTTTAAGTTTATCGCATAAAGAGCTGTAAACATTGTTGGGACAGGGCCTTCCTCCCACTCTTTATTTTCCTTGGCACGAGCTACAATCATTTGATCTTCAGAAAACCATTCTAAGTCTAGATCTACATATCCTTCAGGGGTGTAATGTTTTTGTTTTTTAGCCACTGGTATATCTGCAATCGTCGTTTTCTTATTTTCAACGAAAAATCTACCCTCACCTGAAATATAGGCAAGTTGGTTTGCTGATGGCGCCCACTTTATCCAATCTTCATACCATAACATTTTTCCAATGTCTTGAAACTGTTCTCCGGTTGACGATAAAACACATAACGTATTACTGTCATTGGACATGGATGCTGTAGGGGTGGCAAGAAAACTAACCCACTTACCATCATGACTCCATATAAAATGTTCTGCGTTTATGGCGAATATATCAGTCGTGTTCGTGTCCAGTGTATAAAATGACTTCATTTTTTCAGTATCAAGACTTGCGTCAATTGGAATTTTAAAAAGATGAATTGGTCCCCATCCAGTAGGGAGTAATTTCGCTTGTGAGGAAACGATAAAATCGTGTCCATTCGGAAACCATGCGAAATTACTTACACCTAAAGAAACATTTTTAAACCCGAACGGACGACCATCCTTATTTTTCGTAACATTTAAAACTGTACCTGAAGTAAAGGCAAGTTGATTATTAATAGGTGACCATTTAAAATTTGCTGTTTCAAGCACCTCATATGGCTGGTAACTTTCTTGTTTTTTTAAATCATAAACAAAGAGGTTAGATTGATCCCCTTTTGCCCCTCTATCAATATAGGCGATAAAACGTTCATCGTATGACCATTTTGGAGAGTACACATTTTGCCCTTTTGTAATTTGTATTTCTTCGTCTCCCTTTTTGAGCCATAATTGCTGATCGCGAAGAAAAGCTGCTGTTAATGGATCTTCTGCACTAGCGATCGTTGAAAAATTAAAGCTAATAATTATACATAATAATAATATCTTAATTTTCATTATAATTCCTCCTACAACTAGTTTCTCCGAACTTCGCATGGTCATTCGCAGGAACCTGAGGTGGAACTGACTACAATTTAGTAAATCAGTTTTACTAAACTGCCTGTTATATACCGAGGATTCAAATGTTTTTTATAAAAGAAAAAGAAGATATCGCCCTCCTACATAGGGCGTACCTTCTTTGAAAGTGCATATCAATATAAAGTTGTTCTACAAGAGATATTTTTACAGTGCTATGAATTATGGATTTTTAATGAAAAGCCAATTTATGTTATATCAATCATGTTAACGCTTTTTGATAAAGAGAAATGATTTTTTGTAGTTGTGATTGAGCTTCTTGTAGTTCTTTTAGTGTCTTTTTAGCTCCCTCCGTATATTTCTCACTCTCTTTAATTTTATCCTTTAAAACGGTGACTTCGACATTCGTAATTTCAGTTGGCGATGTATCATCTAAAATTAGACTTGCAAATATATCAAAATACTCTTGTGAGATTTTTCTTCTTTTTGTTAGTTTTTCATAGATCGGCAAAGCTTCATTATTCGCTGTGATCGATACATCAAGAAAAGAGATAAAGGCTTCATAAAATTTTATATACAACTCGACTTTATCAATTTCTTTTTTTACGTCTTTAATATTAGATACTATTTGTGTTTTTATAGCTTCTTTATCGGGTTCGTCTTGTTCCATTTGCTTCGTTAGCTTCATAAAATTTTGGACGTGATTTTTAGGGCTTATACTATTATCGTTTAATGCTTTTACCATTTCTTCGTATTTATTAAGTTTTTCTTTACTGGAAACGAGCGCATCCGTTCTTTCTTTTAACTTTAATAAATTCGAATTCAAATCAATTCACTCCAATTTTAAAAGTTGTGGTGATGCAGATTGGCATGTATAGTGTTGCTTTTTATCCTATTGAATGAATTTTTATTTTAATTCATTATATTTATGCTAATGTTGTTGTAGAACTCTTCGTTTCGGTGTCTGACACCGCTCGTGGACATTTGACGTTTTTGTCCACGAGAGAAGGACACGCAGCTGGCTTTTGTCGTGGGAATGGCACGCTTTAGAAATGTAGGTCATTATTTTTATGCTAGCGAAATCATTGTCATAACTAAACGACAATAACCCATCTCGATTTGAGACGGGTTATTGTTTACTTCTGGCTTACTAGCGTTAAGATAACGCTTATGTTAACGCTAACTTGAATGAATGGATAGCTGTGGGATATGATGAAGGTTTATTATTTCCGTGGTCGTGAGCTACCGTCAAGAAAAGAAGAAGTGAAAATGTTTTTATTAAGCGCGGGCCTAGATGGTTTGTTTGATCTCTTTGATTTTTGTGACGTATGTGACCTGGTTGATTTGTACGTCGTGTTCGAACTATGCGACCTTTGAAATTGGTGCGATTTTGTTGCATGATCTTTCGTTTTAGTGACACCAACAAATTGTTGAAGGATTCTTTTCGCAGTATTTAGAGACATCGTACTTTTGGGGTTATGGAGGTTTTGGCTAATTGCAGCTCCTGTATGATTTAAACATTTAAAATCGTCTTTTTCTGGAAGCATATGAAAGTAAAGAGGTTCTCCTTCTGTTTTTGTCCCAACTTTGACTAAAACAACCGTACTTTGCTGTGATCTTCCTGTCTGAGTACTATACTCAAGATGAACTTTTTGGGCATGCCCAATTTTAATTAGCTTTAACAGTGTCTCATATTTTAGACGATACAATTCGCGCTTGCTAATTGCTGTTTTGGCATGGCGATTCACTGAATATAACGCCTGTTTGATCGATTCGATATCTAGAATTGTGCAACTATTATCTAATTTGCTCATTCGATTTCTCCTTTCTATTAAATTATAAAATTTTTTTGGGTCAGCTAGTGCGTTATTTTACCGTTGAAAATTATAGGAGTAAAATCGCAGCTAAAAGGCTGAGCTTGTCCCACAACCATATTCACTAATATTGTAATCGATTGGGGGCTCAATAGCAATGGGAGGCTTAGTTGGGGGTTTTATTTTATTTTACAAATTTTAGCGGACATCTGTTCCGTTATCCTATGAAAAAGCGACTATTTCTGAATGATTTTCGTGAAATAACGGAATAGATGTCCGAAAGGTATAGTAAAACGAGGTACATTCACAGATAACGGAACGTACGTCCGCATTCTGCATCAAACGCTCTTTTTCTCAAACTCTTACCAAATTTCACACCCTAACTCATTATAAACGACAGTTCGAATGTTGGCGTGGCGCCGTAGCATTGGCACTTGCAGGTCGACAAAATCGTAAACAACCGGAGTTTGCTTCGCCTCGACATTTCGCATAATCCGCCCGAGCTGCTGTTTCACTTTTGACTTTGATTTTGCTGGGGTCGCTAAATACAACTTATTTAAGTTCGGAATGTCTAAGCCCTCGTCCGCCAATTGGGTCGCGATAATCAGATTCAATTCATTGCTGCGGGCTTGATCTATCACCTTCTCGCGATCATCTTTACTTACTTTTCCTGTTAACACTGCGATTTTTAAATAACGGACTTCTTTTTTTAATATTTTGGCGAGCGTCTCACAATGTGCGACGCGATTTGATAGCAATAACGCGACTTCACAACTATTCAAGCTTTCTTTAACAGTTTCGACAATTAATTGGTTGCGTTCGCGGCATTTGATTAGTTGTTTCATCAGGCTCTGAAAGTCAGCACTTTTTGAGCGGAAATCTGTGAAAATTTTCCGGACCTCAGGAATTAATATTCGATTTTCTTTTAACAAATCTTCCTCAGTAATTTCATATAAAGTTTGACCGACAACGTGATAAAGAATCGGCTCTAGTCCGTCTTTTCGTTTCGGTGTAGCCGTCAGTCCGAGACGAAATTTCGCCTTAGATATCTCAACAATATTTTGAAAGGTTTTACTCGGTACTCGGTGAGCTTCATCAATGACGATCGTCCCAAAGCTTTCACGTAAAAGATCTTTATCATATTTGACTAAGCTTTGCACGAGACCAACGGTGACTTTTTCACCAATCACTTTTTTTCCGTCGCCGATCCTTCCGATTTCCTTAGCTGGAATGCGAAGAAACTTCTCGATTTGGTCGATCGTTTGGTACATCAAATCTTTCGTATGTGTGACCCATAACGTTTTCTGACCAGTCATCGCTAAAAAGAAGATACCCATTACGGTTTTCCCAGATCCACAAGGACTAATAATGACGCCCTGCCGGTATTTATGGGCTTTTAAAATTGCCTCATTTTGATATGTCCTAAGACTGCCCACCATTTCAGGATAATCAACAGAAACTGTAATTGTTTCATTTACAAACTCATAGGCTATCTTTTCATCTTTTAATCTTTTAATCAAATGAAATAAATACCCTCTCGGAAGGCGAATAGCTTCTTTCGTTTCTTTAAAAAGCTTAATTTCTTTAGGAATCGATTTCGTACTTCGTTGAAAACTTTTTGCTTCGATGTATGCGGGGTTTTTTATCGTAAGGTCACGATAAAGTGTTGTAATGAAGTATTGTGGTATAGTTTTCGGTACATAAATGCCGTCTGAGATCGTAATTACAACAGGTGGCATCAATGACTATTCTATTTTCCTTAAAAAAATGATGTTTTGGTATTCGCCGTTGTACTCTACATTAATTTCGATCTTTTTACCAATTAAACTATTACATGCATTAATCGCATTTTCCGGAGTAATATGTCTCATTCCAAGATTTTGTAAGTCGGTGATTAAAATACCCACTCCACCTGCTTTCCCAATCCAATGAAACTTTTGTAATTTTCGACCAGAACGAACAACTTTCAGCTCCCAACAAAGCGGTCTTTTCCCATCAGCGACCGTGCTAATATTAACGTCTTCAACTAAGACGACGTAACGCCCATCTTCTAGGCGCCAATTATTTTTCAGATGATCTTTCATTTCTTCCATATCTTTACCAGTAATCGGCATGCTACCCCTCCTTTTCTTATTACTAGATTATGTTTAACAAATTTTTCTTATATCATGTTTTTTTAAGAAAAAACAAACTTATGAATCTTCATCATTTAGTTCACGGATAGTAGGTTTTTTGTACGTAAAACTAAATCGACTTTTATTTTCAAGGACACTATTGATTTCTTGAAAAAATGGATACTCACCAACTCCACTTAGATGAACCCATCCACGAGCTCTAGTAAGAGCGACAAATAATTGATTTCGTAAAGTAAAATTGGCTTCATCCTCAGCAACCTGATCTACTCCGATCACGTAAACCATATTTGCTTCGTTTCCTTTGGCTCGATGAATTTTCGAAATTGTAACAGCATTATCATACCAAAATAAATCTGGATTCTTACGATGGCCCCTTTGAATAAAAATATTTTTATCTAATGCACTTGGAATATAAAAATTAATACCGTTTTCTTGTAATTTTCTACCCATTAATTTTTCCATTTGCCAAGTATTGTAGTTTCCTAAAATAATAATTAAAATATCTCGCTGAGGGTTTAAGTCATCAAAATCTATATTTTCTTTAATTTTTTGCGCAACGGCATGAAGTTCTTTTTCACGAGAATCATAATTTTGAAATTCAATCACTGGATCGGGCCAATGTTTCGGGACTAAATTAGGAGAATTTTTTTCTGGTCGATTCAAAACAATTTT
The DNA here is from genome assembly GCA_007120055.1 of Anaerobacillus sp. Next base: position 5,982 of record SKOL01000287.1, on the reverse strand, counting down.
TTGTCCTGATATGAAACTACCTTCTTCAATTACATATCCAATGCTTTCCCAATCTTTCTTTGTTGTTGGCCCACGTAACATACCTTGTGGGCGTAACAAACCCATACCGAGACCGTGAGCGGCTGTTAAGATAGGACCCGGTGTACGATAACATTTATGCATAATTTCACTTTTTTTAATTCCACCTATATGGACACCTCGAACCATTGTGTTTAATTTTCCATCATTTCCAAAAAGTTGTTTCGCTGTAGGAATTTCATGTGTATCAAGACTTTGTAATTCATCATAAGCCCATATTAATCTTCGTGTTTCTGGCTCGTTTTCACTAACTGGTTTCAATGCTTGATATGCGAGCCAATAAATAGGCTGTCTTCCTTCAAATAGTAGCTCTTTCTTATCAACAATTAGGTCCTGGCCTTCATCAATAAATATTGCATCGAAATATGGTTTTATCGTGGTTTCCTCTAAGAGTCGCTTACATAAATCGGCAAGTCCTTCAATAGGTTTTCTGTAATCCGTATCATTTACAGTTAGACGTCTCGTATGATGAAGTTCGCACATTTTTCCATAAAAACCTTCACGTTCACGAGAACCCCAAGCGTGTAGTATTTTAAGTTTGTGATTAGTTTTAGGATCATAGCCTTCCTGTCCATTGCTAAAATGTTTCAACCACTGATCTATATGAGAAATGATTTGATCATATAAGCTTCGAGTAAAGAAAATTAAGGCAATATTTTTTTCTGGGTGCTTCAAGTGCATATGGGCGGCTTTTTGACATAAGATAACCGTTTTACCAGAGCCTGCAATTCCACGAATCCTCTGAGGGCCAGGTGGAATGACCTTGCCTATTTGTTCTTGTTGTAAATCAAGTTCAAATAATCGCTCAGTTAAGCTGCTAATAATACTTGATCTATTTTGCTTTATTTTTGATTTATTTCGTGGTGGTTTTAGATGAATTTGCGATCCACCTAATATATTTAATAATAAAGACCAACGCTCTTCATTAATTTCAATGCCACTTTGGACGAGATGAGTTCGTTCTATTTTTTCTAACAGTCGCATTTTTGTTAAATCTTCTTTAAATAAAATTGGTGGTGAACAAGGAAGTTTATTAAAGCCTTTATCACTCCAATCTTTTATAGATATTTCCGGTAAAGCAACTAATGCTCTCCCATTTACCTTTCTCGCGAGACTAAACTCACTATCACAAAGTCTTAAAATTGTGTATAGGTGTCCTTCTGCTTGTTCATATGGGTTACCGTAAGGCTCGTAAAAATCTGAATATTCCCAGCGGTGTCCATGGATCGCTGAAATTTGTTCAATCGTTAATGCTTTAACTTCAATGACAATGATTCCGAACTCTTTATCAGCCATCATTATGTCTGGTTCTTTACGATGTTGACCTAGTTTTGAAAAAATTGGGTATTTTAAGTAACCAAGACATTTCCTTTTGGCAAAAGCTTCTTTCACCTTTTCCCAAACAGTTAATTCTGAAAATTCACCGGCTTTACCTAATGGATCTGTATTAATAAAATGACTATCTCCCATAGACCCTCCTACAAATGATAATTTTTATATAAATTTATTCGAGAAACTAACCAATATACCTAGGAGATTTGTCATAAGAGAAGCGCAAGCGCCTTGGGCAGCGAAGCAGCTTCTTCGATTTACTCCTTGTGCTTTGCGAATAGTAACCGCAGGAGCATCGAAAAGCGTTGGAGGACCAGCAACGTTTTGCCTTCTCTTCAATTTTCCCTTTCGAAGCACGTGACCTGAACACAAATATTACAATTGTGAAAAAAACGACTGCAATCACTTTTCAATAATGCGAAAATTGAAGGAAATCCATAGTAAATTATATTATTTTTTGACTAACCAAGGCTTAAAATCTACATGATGAAAAATATTCAAATAATACTTTGCGCGTGAGCCTCCGACATAAAGATTCGTTTTGCTACAAAGATATTCGTGATTTTGGATACCAATTAATAACACGACATCCGCTTCTAATCCTTTATATGACATAATCGTTGCAAAACGTATACTTCTGTCCTTGATTTGATTACCTTCTTCGATTAATAAATTCGCAATGTAGGATACGTCTGATAAACAGCTGTTTTCTTTCCTAAAAGGGGATAAAATTACTATTTGTTGTGGCTTCACACCTTGAGATAATAAGTAATTTAATACTTTATTAATTTCACGCCTTTCTTCATTTTGAGTTTTCCAGCGCTTAAATTCTATTGGCTTTCCATTTTTCAGTTTTGCACTGCCGAAATATTCTTTATGAATGGTAAACTGGGAGATCCACTCATGGATTTTTTCTGTATTTCGAAGATTAAGCGTTAAGCGGTAACGGGAGCATTTAATTAAGTTATAAATTCTTTTATCAAAATCTCCAAATAACGTTTGATTTTCGTCAGCAAACATAAATAAATCCCCATCGTTGTTTAATAGTGCACATAATGATAAAATCCACTCTTCAGAAAAATCTTGACCTTCGTCAATAATAATTGAGTCAAATTTATCTTCTATAAAATCGCTACAGTCTAAAACTAGTTCTGGCACTTCATACTTAAAAAAGTGGTTTTTTTCTTGTGTGTTAGATGGGATTTCAAATGCTACACTAGATTTACGAAGAAAACCTAATGAAAAATGATGATAATTTCTAATTTCGATATTATGTGCAAGTTTTGTTTCTTTAAGTTTTTCATTCATAAATTCCGCTAGTAAAGAATTATAGCATGTGAGCAACACCTTCTTACCTTCTTTTGCCAACCTTTTAGCTTTTTCCATAGCGAGAAATGTTTTCCCTGATCCCGCTGCACCTAAAAATACTAACCTATTTTCAAGACTTGTCGCCCTTAATATATGTTCCTGTTCTTCGGTAAAAATCACTTCAGCTTTTTCATGAAAATCACCAATCCATCGTCCGATACTTTGACTCTTTGTCTTACCACTTTGATTTAATACGTTTGACATTAATTGTTGAATGACAACGGGAGCATTAGTACATACAATTGAATTGTTCCATACAGTAAATGCACTCTTAATAGCACTATCAAGGTTTTCTAAAGTATCTTTAGTGAAAATCATCTCATCTTCAACCGGTAAGATACCTTGTACCTCGTCAGATTCTGGAAAACAGAGGGCATATGCATATTTTAAAGGAAATTTCTTTCCTGTTTTTTTAGAGTAGAGATCTCGAATTTTGTACATAGCAGATTTTGCTTGCTCTTTCGGATCTTTATCTAACACTATTAAACCTTGTTTCCATTCATACCATTTACGGTTTTTATATGCTATTTCACCTTCTTTTACTTCAACAACTAAATACCCATAGGCAGGATGCACGATTATAAAGTCAGCCTCCCTTTCCCCCTGACCTCTATTAAAATATTCAAAAGAATAGACGACCTGATATGAATCCGGCAACTTCATACAAGCTTCATAAAATATCCTTTCACCATCATTTTTGATTTGACTCACTAACTCATCCTGTTCATAATGCGGATACATTTTTGCCATGTACAAAACCCCTCCTAAAATATTCGTTATAATTTATTGTATTGTAAGATATTTTGTATCATTCGTTTAAGAAAGCTCATTTCATAGACTTCCGTAGATAAACTTCAGTTTTGTAACATCAATATCCTCAACAAAGAATGTTTTTAGAAAGCAAATCAAAGAAAAGACCGAACATAGAAGTCCGATCTTTTCTTTCATGTTTGTGAAAACGATTTTTAAAAATTCATTATTAAGCTCTAAGATTAAAAACACTGGAACGAAGATATACGTCTAAGGTCAATTCCGAAATAAACCCAAGAAAATCCTGTCCAACGATAACCTGCTATACTTCTTCGTCCTACAAATATTGGGAAAAACCAAAACTGTTGTCTATTCGTTAGCCACACATAAGTGTATCGATACAAACAACCGCGAATAGCACCTGGATCTACTGCAAATAATCCGATTTCTGCCTGAGGCGCTGGAGTAAATGCAGGCGGTGGAGCTGTTGGTGGTCCCGGTTGGCCTGGCGGCGTTACTGGTGGCGGCCCTGGTGGTGTAAACGGAGGGCCTGGTTGTACAAAAGGTGGTGGGCCTGGTTGTACAGCACCCGGAAATAATCCAGTAAGCCCGCCCACAAATGGTCCCCAAAATTGAAATTGCCTCTCTTGATGGCTATCATTTGTCACGTTATGTTCATGCAGTTGTTGGTTAAAAGAGGGTGAAAAGCCCAAAGCATCCTCATAGCCATTTACAATAAATCGTTGTTGATCATTTAAGTGATATGGGTTCAAGTGAAAACCTCCTCTACTTAGGTAATTAACTTGTAGGTCCATATCATGCTATGCACAAACAACTACAACACATCTTGTCCTCCAAAAAATAGGCGCTATTTTTTTGAAAAGTCTGTATAAATTTTTGACGTTTGATTATTACAACTAAATACTAAAAGTTCCGAACGCAAAAAACACCCGGAACTTTTGGCAACATTTGAAAAATGCTTTAATTTAGCTTTAATTTTTCTCCTTCTTCAAGGAGGAATTCGACGACCTTTCCTACTTTTTCATAAGAAAATTGATATGAGGCCGCTTTTATTTCTTCAAAAATTAATAAATCAACGACTTCATCTCGATCTACATCTTCCCATTTATTTTCTTTGTCCATTTGCGCTAATTGCATTTTAATGCGTTCTAATGCTTGTTCCAAATTGAAAAACCTCCTAAAATCTCTCTAAAGATAAACTTTATAATAAAATGAATTGTTTGTGCAACATTTTGATGTAATTTCGTAAAATTGATAAAGTATATAGCTAAAATAAAGTTCCCATTTACGGCTATTTTGTTATTTGTCGTTTTTATGACCAAACGTAACTAAGGTTAGGTCTTACTCGCATCAACAATTGAAAAAGCACCCATAATTTGGGTGCTTTCAATGATCATTCCGACTCCTATTTTATAAGGAGCGTTATAATAGATCTTATTTAGCCATGTATACATCCATGTCTTGTTCTACATCTGTAATACCACTAATTCCGAATTTTTCTACCAATACGTTAGCTACATTTGGTGATAAGAATGCAGGTAAAGTTGGCCCTAATTTAATGTCTTTTACCCCTAGGTATAAAAGAGCTAATAGAACGATAACTGCTTTTTGCTCATACCAAGCAATGTTATATTCGATCGGTAAATCGTTAATGTCGTTTAAGTCAAAGATTTCTTTCAACTTCATTGCAACAACAGCTAATGAGTAAGAATCGTTACATTGTCCAGCATCAAGTACACGTGGAATACCACCGATGTCTCCTAATGGAAGCTTGTTGTAGCGATATTTTGCACAACCTGCTGTTAAAATTACCGTATCTTGCGGAAGTCCTTTCGCGAATTCTGAGTAGTAGTCACGAGACTTCATACGTCCGTCACAACCAGCCATTACGAAGAACTTTTTAATCGCGCCAGATTTTACAGCGTCAACTACTTTATCAGCTAATTGAGTTACTTGGTTGTGAGCGAAGCCACCAATAATTGTTCCTTCTTCGATAGCTGTTGGAGCAGGTAATTTTTTCGCATGCTCAATGATTTCAGAGAAATCTTTCTTACCGCCATCTTGACGATCAGGAATGTGCGTAAATCCTGGGTAAGCTGTTGAACCTGTCGTGTAAACGCGGTCTTTATAGCTCGCTCTTGGCGGAACGATACAGTTTGTCGTGAATAAAACTGGTCCGTTAAAGCTTTCGAATTCTTCTTTTTGTTTCCACCAAGCGTTTCCGTAGTTTCCGTAGAAATGTTCATATTTTTTGAACGCTGGGTAGTAGTTTGCAGGAAGCATTTCAGAGTGAGTATAAACGTCAACTCCAGTACCTGCTGTTTGTTCTAAAAGTTCTTCGAAGTCTTTTAAATCATGTCCACTTACGAGAATTGCTGGGTTGTTACGCGTATCAATTTTTACTTCCGTCATTTCTGGATGACCGTACTTAGT
>SKOL01000277.1 GCA_007120055.1 Anaerobacillus sp. | reverse complement strand
TTCTCTTCTTTTGAGCTAGGAAAGAAACCATTTGTGCGTCAATACATGTTTTGACGCGCCATTTTTACATATAATGTAATCCCTGTGCACCAATCACCACTTTGTTGCACACTCCCCCCAAGCTGTTCACCAATATCAAACCAAAGAAAAGAGGCTATCGCCTAAGTGTTAGATCACTAATTTGCTTATAAATATAAACCTACAAAATGAATAAGTCTATATTTTCAGTGTCTAACACATTCGGGACAGCCTCTATATAAATTTTAGTTATTAAATTTAGGGTGAAAGATATAATAAACTCCTAACCTTTCGCCATACTGTAGTAGTTTTATTTTTATAACCCACACTTTAATTGTGCATTACAGTTTGTACACGTATTACAACCACCTATGTCTTCTACTGTTCCTTTGCGGCATACTGGGCACGTATTTCCGACTTCGGAACCGATGGTTACAGATGTTGAACGAACATCAGCGATCGTGTCTACAAGCACAACATGGCTTTTCTTTTCTTCATCTTGCCCGTCTGCTGCTAGATCCACTGTATATTCTTCAAAGCTATTTTCTTCAGCAGTCAATGTTAGTACTTGAGCATCACGGCTTCCATCTACATAAACTGTACCACCTTTAGCTCCGCCTTTATACAAACGTTCATAAACTTGTTCAACTTGCTCTACAGTAAATCCTTTTGGAGCATTCACCGTCTTTGATAATGAACTGTCTACCCAACGTTGGATAATACATTGTACATCGGCATGTTCTTCCGGTGATAATTCCATCGTTGAAACAAACCATTCAGGTAAATTGTTTGGGTCAGCCTCTGGATTTGATTCAAGATATTCCTTAACGATCTCTGATTTAACCTCGATAAACTTTCCTAAACGACCACTACGGTAGTATGAGAAGGAAAAGTACGGTTCTAATCCTGTTGATACGCCAACCATTGTCCCTGTACTTCCTGTAGGAGCAACGGTCAATAAATGCGAGTTTCGAATACCGTATTTTAAAATATCTTGACGAATATCTTCAGGCATCTCTTTCATATATCCACTGTTAATGAACTTTTGTCTTAACAAATCAGTTTCTGCTTCTGTCTCACCGAGTAAGAATGGGAAGCTGCCTTTTTCTTTGGCAAGTTCTATACTCGTACGATAGGCAGTTGTTGCAATCGTTTCAAAGATTTGATCAATTAGTTCGTTACCTTCTTCGGAACCATAAACCGTTTCTGTATAAATTAGTAGGTCGTGCAGGCCCATAACACCTAATCCTACGCGTCTTTCACCTTTAGCCATTTTTGTGTTTTCATCTAAAAAGTAAGGTGTTGCGTCAATGACGTTATCTTGCATTCTTACCCCTACAGATACTGTTTCCTTTAATTTTTCAAAATCAACTTTTTTCGAATCTTTATTTGCCATTTCAGCTAAATTAATAGCAGCCAAGTTACAAACACTATAAGGTGCGAGAGGTTGTTCCAAAATTGTTATCCTACTGGCTTTTTATCCAATAGCTCTAACAGTTGAATTTCTGTTAGTTCAGCATACATTTTCATTACACACACTTTTTATAAATTTTAGTAATTCTTTGTTAATAACAATCCAATCTTTCTATAATAAAATTACTTTTCTAAATAAATATTGTGTGTAATGTCACGGCCTCGTGGGTGGATTATATTCTGCAATTGCAGGTTCACCACCTATGCGTTGCCCCTGGCTAATTTTTTAAACTTAGCCTTCGGTTCGGATTCCCATCTCAGGGTTCCCGCTTCATTCCGCGATGTTTTACGTGAGGCAAACTTACGCTACTCTACCACACGGGTTTGTTGCAACCACTTTTTGTCCGTATGCAACGGCATTTGTTTTGTCGTTCGCATTGTCAATAAAGAAGATCCCTGGCTCTGCTGAATAAGTTGCACAAATGTTAATTAGTTTCCATAATTCGCGTGCTTTAATTGTACGGTAAGTTCGAATTTTAAAGCCTAACGCTTCCCATTCACGTACATCGCCGTACTTATTCCAGTCGCGGTTATATGCTTCCATTTCTTCAGGAGAGTAGTTTTCAACGTCTGGAAAACGTAGTGGGTATTCTCCATCATTTTCAACAGCATCCATAAACTCTTTTGTTAAACAAACGGAGATGTTCGCTCCTGTTAAAAAATCTTGATTATTTACACTGTACGTTCCACCAAGTAATAACTTATCCTCGGCTTCTTTTATCACTTTATTGTCAAATGCACCTTGGCCTGGCATAGATCGATAATTAAGTATATTTTGGTACATTGCTTCTTCTACTTCTGTTAAAGGCGTGAATTTAAGCTTGTCTTTAACAAGCTGCTTAATTTGTGTATCATCGCTGTTTTCAAGTAAAAATCGTAAAATTCTTGGGTTTTGCATTTTAGAAATAATAAACTCTAAAATATCCGGATGCCAGTCTGCTAGCATAATCATTTGTGCTCCCCTGCGGGACCCACCTTGTTCTACTAAATGAGTCAATTTTGCAATGTCATCTAACCAAGAAACTGATCCACTAGATTTCCCATTTACTCCTCTTGCTAGCGTATTGCGAGGTCGTAATGTTGAACCATTTGTTCCAACTCCACCGCCTCGACTCATAATCTCCATTACTTGGGTACGATGTTCAGAAATGCCCCCCCGTGAATCTTTTACAAAAGGCATAACGTAACAGTTAAAATAAGTTACATCTGTTTGCGATCCCGCTCCGTATAAAACTCGTCCAGCAGGAATAAAATTTAAATTTACTAATTCTTCATAAAATTGTTCATACGATCTTTGTTTTCTTTCTTCCGAGGTCTCAACTGACGCTAAACCTGTAGCATTACGCATGGCGATTTGTTCATAATAAATCTCTAAAGGTTTTTCAATCGCATCAAAGTTTCTTGTCACTATCCCTGTTTTTACCTCTTCAGGATCTTCTAAGACACCTTGGAATTCCTCATCAACAAATATTTTCACTTCGTTTTTACCCAAGTTAATTTCTTGGACATAACCAAATCCCCTCGCTGGAAATTTCGGGTCTTGCTTCACAGTCAGAACGACAAAGTCTCCTTCTTTTAACGTTTTCTTTTCCGTATCCTTAAATGTATAACGATCTAACATTACAAGACGTGATACACCGTTTTTACGGATTTTCATGTTCGGAGTGATAGGGTGGACTTGCGGAAACTGCTTAATATCCTCGTTAAGTCTCTCCACATTAATTTTCATCACATTTGACATAACCATCGCCACATGCATTCTCCCCTTCATATAAAATTTATCATCATTCTCTTTTTCATGATGTTTTTTATCTGTTGTTATTACCACATTTAGTAAATGATTCCAAAATCCATTCTGTGATAGCTTGTCTTAGCTTATCATAGAAAAAAGTCACAATCAATATATAGTATGCAATTATCATACTTAAATACTACATATTGTAACCAGACCGAAAAATTATAAATTTGTCAACTATAAAAGATGTTAAATAAGCAAGAAAAAAGTAGATAAAACAAATATTTAATCTAAAACATTCAAAAATTGAAGATTTTTGTTATTTGCAATTAGTAAATAAACATCGGTAGTTATAACAACAACATTCATAAAAATTAAGCGAAAATTTTTATTTTTTTGTTACAATAGTGTCATAATGTATAGGTTAGTTGGTTTGTCAGTTGGTAAAAAATTAGAAATAAAGAACCCGACTTTTGCATTTTAAATGGTGACGCTACAGCTCCATGACGGTTTTGTATAAAAAAAATGCTCGGTCGCTTTTCTTGAGCGAGCCTCTAAGATTCGTTAGAAGGTTACAGCGAAGTGAGAAAAAAGCGACCGACATTTTACATTCTTAATGGTGACGGTTACCGTCATGAGCCTTTTGTTAGTAAAGAAAGCGGACGTTTTCCTGAACGAGCCTTCTTATTTCGCCAAGAAATAAACAGCGAAGAGAAGTAAATCGTTCGCTTTTTTCAAAAAGAACGGAGGAGAGAGATGTCGTACGTATTACTAAATAATCAAATTACAGAACGTAAAAATGTAAAAATTGATATGGAAGACCGTGGCTATAATTTCGGCGACGGTATTTATGAGGTTATGCCTATTTATAATAAGCAAGTATTTTCAATGGAAGAACATCTACAACGGTTTGAGGAAAGTGCAGCAAAGCTCGAAATAAAAATGCCTTTTGACAAAGCTACCATTGCAAATTTGCTTAACGAACTAAAAACAAAAAACGAAATAACTGAAGGGATCGTGTACATACAAATGACACGTGGCGTATCGCCTAGAGCTCATTTATATGAGCGTAATGTCGAAGGTTTAATTACCGCATTTAGCCGTCAAATGGCTTTCCCTAAAGAGCAACAACAAAAAGGTATTCGCGTATATATTACCGAAGATATTCGCTGGTTACGCTGTGATATTAAAACGATTAACTTGTTAGGAAATACGATGGTAAAACGAGAAGCTACTGATAACGATTGTAAAGAAGCTGTCATGCACCGAAATGGCACTGTTACTGAAGGTTCATCGTCTAATTTGTTTATCGTTAAAAATGGTACAATTCATACACACCCTGCAACAAACCTCATCTTGAATGGGATTACGAGACAAACCGTTATAAAACTTGCAGTGCAAAATGGTTATAACATCGTCGAAGAAGCTTTTTCTTTAGAGCAATTAAAAAATGCTGATGAAGCTTTTATTACGAGTACAACTCAAGAAATAACACCAATTATTCAAGCTATTGGTGAGATTAATGGCACGTATTCGATTGGAAAGTTAACAAAAATGTTGCAAAATGAATTTACTCAATATGTAAAAAAATGCATTAATAATAAATAGGGCATTTTATACAAAACGCTCATGACGATATACTCGTCACCATCTTGAATGAAAATGCTGGCCGACTTCTCTCGCTTCGCTGTAAACTTCTGACGAATTTTAGAGG
>SKOL01000675.1 GCA_007120055.1 Anaerobacillus sp. | reverse complement strand
CTTTCAGCTCTTACACGTCCTAATATCTCTCCACCACTCATGCGAACAAAATTCACTTTAATTCCGGTATCCTTTTCAAACTCTTGTGCAATACGCAGAGCTTGTTCCTCAACTACACCGATATACATTGTTAATGTTTCTGACCCAGAACTTTCACTAGAACTACAAGCTGCAAATAAAGGAATTGATATTAAAACTACTATTAATAAACCTAATTTTTTAATCATTGTATTCTCTCCTTCATTTATTAGTTTAGGAAACTTTTATCATGTGAAGACTTTCTTCTTGTATATTTAATCTCACACTTTCCGAAACAGCGTATTTCCTTTTTCCATTCGGGTTAGAATCCTCTACAAAAAGTTGGAGATCCTCTACCTTTATTGTGTACTCTTGTAAACTTCCCATAAATGTAGATAGCTCTACAATGCCAGCAAACTTTCCTTCTTTTCCAACAGTTATCGTTTCTGGTCGGATAACTACTTTCACTTTTTCACCTAATGAGAATTTTTGATCCTTTCTTATAGGAATTTGTACGACATTATTAAGCATTTCTACTGCCGCAACATTTTTTTTAACTTCCTTTACGGTCCCCTCTGCAAAGTTAGCCGTCCCGATAAAGTCAGCCACAAACTCTGATGTTGGTTGTTGGTATATTTCTTCTGGTGTACCAACTTGCTCAATTTTGCCTTGATTCATAATGATAACTCGATCAGATAAAGCCATAGCTTCTGATTGATCATGTGTAACATAAACACTTGTTAAGCCAAGTCTTTGCTGAATTTTTCTAATTTCTGTTCTCATGTACAAACGTAGTTTAGCGTCTAAGTTAGATAATGGCTCATCAAATAATAATACCCCAGGTTCCATAATTAGTGCTCTTGCAAGAGCTACCCTTTGTTGCTGGCCACCTGATAATTGTCCTGGACTCCTGTCTTCCAACCCTTCAAGCCCAACTAATTTAATGATTTTAATTACACTTTCTTGAATTTCTCTTTTTCCTTTCTTCTGGATTCTTAACCCATAAGCAATATTCTCAAAAATAGAATAATGGGGAAACAACGCATAACTTTGGAACACCATTGCTGTATCTCTCTTATTTGGCGGTTGATCGTTTATTTTCTCACCTCCTAAAAAAATATCACCAAAAGAAGGATTCTCAAAACCAGCAAGCATTCTTAATGTAGTCGTTTTACCACATCCTGATGGACCAAGGAGTGTTACAAATTCTCCAGCGTTAATCGTAACGGAAATATCATTTACTGCTATAAAAGAATCATTGCTATTATGCATAGGAAATTCTTTTGTAACATTCGTTATCTCTACACTTTTTGATTCATTCATCTGAGTAACCCCCATTTATGTTAACTTGATATCATCTTTGTTTACACCTAAAAGGCCAACAAAGCGATTAATAATAAAGATCGCAAGAAATACAATAACAATTAATATTGTTGAAAATGCAGAAGCAGTACCAAATCTTCCAACTTCAACTTGGTCAAGTACGGCAATGGTAACTAACTTATATTTAGCCGAAATCAAGAAAATTACTGCGCTTAATGCTGTCATACTTTGTATGAAGGAATAAATCATCCCACCTATAAACGCAGTCTTAATCATTGGAAGCGTAATAGTTGTAAACACTTTAAATGAGTTTGCACCTAAATCTTGTGCGGCCTCTTCGATACTAGGGTCAATTTGTTGTAGCGAGTTTACCCCTGCCTTAATTCCTATTGGCATACTTCTTGAAATGAATGCAATAATAATTATTGCCGCTGTACCCGTAAGAACAACTGGTGGCGAGTTAAATGCTAAAATATAACCTATCCCAATTACCGTACCCGGTACTGCTATCCCTAATAGTGAAGTAAAGTCTACAAAACTCCTTCCAATAAAACGTTTCCTTACTACTAAAAACGCTATGATCATACCAACGATTCCAGTGAGGGGAGCGGCAATCATCGCAAAAGTAGTAGTATTAATAATAGCTTTTTTACCTACTGATAAAGCATAAATATAATGATCTAATGTAAATGAATAATTAATACCCCAAAGTTTAACAAACGAACCTAATGGTATTAATGCATATAGAATAACAATAATAACGGAGGCAGAAATACAAAAACTAGAGATCGGTAGTCTAATATGTTTATCTCCAATTAATACACGTTCTTTAGCACTCTTACCTGTTACTGTTACATAAGATTTTTTTTCTAAGTAATATTTGGAGAAAATAAATAATAATAAGGAGATATCTAGAAGAATAATTGCCAATGCAGCTGCTCCCGCCATATCATAATTACCAACAGCTTGTTGGTAAATTTGCACCGCTAGAGTATTATACCCTCCACCGATTGCAACAGGATTTCCGAAATCAGCAATGGATTTAATAAATACGATCAGAAATGCATTCATAACCGCGGGTTTTGCAAGTGGAAAAGTTACTCGTTTAAAAGTGTTCCAACGCGAACTACCTAAATTACGTGAAGCTTCTTCCATAGAAGGATCAATATTTCTTAACACTCCATTTAATAATAAGTAAGCTAGCGGAAAAAATGATAATGTTTGAACTAATATAAGTCCTGTTAAGCCATATATATTGAAATCTCTTAAGCCTAATAAATCATAAGTGATTAAGCCGCGACTTCCAAATAAAAAAATGATAGATAATGATACAGCAAACGGTGGAGATACTATTGGTAAAATTGCTATGATGTTAAATAATTTTTTCCCACCCATTTTTATATAAGCTGCAGCGTAGGCAAATATAAAGCCAATTATCGAAGCAAAAATACCTACTACGGTTGCTAAAAATAATGTATTCATAATCGTCTTAAAATTAGATGAGGAAGCAAATGCATTTACATAGGCGTCTAACGTAAGATTACCTTCAATATCTAGTAAACTTTGTTTAAATACTTGATATAAAGGTAGTACTATGAATAAAAATAATGAGAATAAAACGGCAATTATCGTTATCAATAAAATTGGATCTTTAAAAATTCGCTTTATTCTAGAACTAACCCTAGTAGAACCCCTTTTTGGATTATTAGGCTTTACCTCTAATTGCAATCAAAACTCCTCCTCCTATTTGTTACTCTTTCTCAACATGGTGTCCACCAAATTTATTTCTTAATGATGCTACAACCTTTCCTGAAAACGTATTTTCTTCTAATGATCGATACCTCATTATTAATGATAGAGTTAACACCGGTGTAGGAACTTTCAAATCTAATGCAGTTTCGGCAGCCCATTTCCCTTCTCCAGATGAATGCATAACCCCCTTAATTCCTTCAAGATGTTTATTTTCCATGAAGGCACTTTCAGTTAATTCCATAAGCCAGCTTCGAATAACAGAACCGTTGTTCCACACTTTTGATACTTTTTCGAAATCATATTCATATTCACTTTTATAAAGTAGTTCAAACCCTTCAGCTATAGACTGCATCATCCCATATTCAATTGCATTATGGACCATTTTTAAATAGTGACCGCTACCAGACTTACCTGTGTACAAATAACCGTCTTTTGTAGAAATATCTTCAAATAAATGTCTAACTCTTTCAAAGATTTCCTTTTCGCCACCAATCATGGTACAAGCTCCATTTCTAGCACCATCCTTTCCACCACTAGTACCGACATCAAGGAAATGAATATTATGCTGTTTTAGATTTTTATTTCTACGTACTGTATCTTTATAATTAGAATTCCCACCATCAATTAGAACATCATCCTGTTGCAGATACGGAACAATACTATTAATTACCTTGTCAGTAGTTTCACCCGAAGGAACCATCAACCAAATCACACATGGTTTCTGCAAAGAGTATACTAATTCTTCCAATGTATTAAATGGTTTAATTCCTGTATTTTCAAGTTTTTTTACCATATTCTCATCTACATCAAATGCGTGAACCTTATAATTCTTTTCAGTTAAATTCAAACCTAAGTTATATCCCATTTTCCCTAAACCAATTAAACCAATTTCCAATTTATCCACCTCTTTCATTTATTGTTAAAAAAAGTATAATAAAAATAAAATAAATTTTCAATGTTTTTTGAAAATTTATTTTATTTTTTTGCACAGCGTTCTTTTTTGTTGTAAAATAAAATAAGAATAGGAGGTAATTTATGTTAAACACTTCTTACATTTTGCATCAAATAAAAGTTGACTATAATACTTTTGGAAAGAAAGACAAAATCATTGCTGATTATATACTTGAAAACCCCCGTTCTGTAGTTTATCTTTCCATTAGCGAATTTGCAGAAATTCTACAAGTAGCAGAAGCAACTATTTTTAGATTTTGTAAAAAATTAGGTTTAAATGGCTTTCAATCTTTAAAAATTTCGTTAGCTACAGAAGTAGTGGATGATCCATTAAATACGAAAGAAATTTTTACAGACAAAGATGATGTAATTACTTTAGTAGATAAAGTCTTTAAAACTAACATTACAACATTGGAAGAATCATTAAAGCATGTAAATAAAATGAATATTAAACAAGCAATAAATGCAATACTACAATCTAAAAAAATAGTATTTTACGGTAATGGAGGGTCAGGATTAGTAGCATTAGATGCCCAACATAAATTTTTACGAACAGGTCTAACTACGGATGCATTTGTCGATAGCCATATGCAATTAATGTCTATTTCACAATTAACAAGTGATGATTTAGCCATTGTTATCTCTCACTCTGGTTCAAATCTTGATATGCTTAACATACTTAAAATTGCAAAAAATAATAATGTTAAAACTATTGGAATCACTTCTTTTACAAAGTCTCCTATAAGTCAAGAAGTTGACATACCACTCAATGTTATATCTCATGAAACTGAATATCAATTTGAAGCATTTGCATCTCGACTCGCACACTTAAGTATGATCGACTGTCTATACATCAATGTTTCTTTGAAAAACATTAAAACTTCGGAAGAGGCATTAAAG
>SKOL01000268.1 GCA_007120055.1 Anaerobacillus sp. | reverse complement strand
TTCCTTCTCTTCGCTGTGAAGATACTGACCTCAATCACATCATGGCACGCTTCTTAGCAAAGGCTCCGTGCTGCTTTGCGACGAGTAACCGCAGGAGCACCGTCTAACGAATCTCAGAGGTTCGTTCACGAAATCATCCGTCTTTTTACATACAAAACCCTCATGACGGCAGGCCTGCCGCCACGATTTATCATCACCACCCAAGTTGATAATGGCGAATAATCAACTCACCAGAGAAAAGCACTTAATACAGACGTGTTTTTACATCCATTTGTATTAAGTGCTTTATGGTAATTGACAATTTATTCTTTTTATAGCCTCTTACAATTAGTGTCGAATTTTCTTTATGCTAACTTCTTTTTTGGTTTCAAATTTTGGTTTTTCGGTGACTTTTTATAATTACTTAGTGTAATTCCGAACAATACAAACACTGCACCGATAAGATGTGGGAGTGTGAATGCTTCTCCTAAAAACAAACTAGCCATCACAACTGCCGAAATCGGCATAAAATTGATAAAGATCGATGCTTTTGCTGCTCCTACTTGTTGAATTCCGTAATAATACATAATAAAAGAAACGACGGTAACAAAAACACTCATATGCCCAATAGCAAGCCATGCGTTCATTGAGCTTGAAGCGATATCAGTAAGGGAAGTTTCTCGTACGGCAAACGGTAGCAAAAAAAGTGTGCCAAACCCGACTGCATACGTTGTCGAGACTATCGAACTATATTTTTGCAAAACGACCCTACCGATGACACTATAAAGTGCCCAGCAAATAACGGCTCCTAGTAAAATGAGATCGATAGGCTCAAACGCCATCGCCACAAAAATGCCGAGATCACCGTTCGTAACAATAATTGATGCTCCTAATAAAGCAAGAATTAATCCAATGACTTGATTTTTAGTAATCTTCTCTTTTAAAAATAAAACCGATAGAATAATAATTAAAACCGGATTAGCAGCAATAAATAGTGAGCTCTTGATCACTGGCGCGTGCTTACTAGCAAGAAAAAAGAAGATATTGTATAAAGCAATTCCGGTTAAACCTAACATCGCAAATAAAAACCAATCTTTCTTTGTCGGTTTCGGAATGTTTCGTTCTTTATACCACATGAGTGGGAAAAGCAGCAATGCAGCACCAAAAAAGCGGAAGAAAGCGACCGTCGCTGGTTCAAAGCTCTCAACGGCAATTTTTCCAGCTATAAAGGCACTTCCCCATGTACTTGTAGCAACTGCAAGCATGATATATATAAGCCATAATTTTTTTCGATCCACATTCATCGCCTACCTTATGTTGTATTTCACACAAAAATGATGATGATTTACCGTCACTATCTAGTAGTAAAATGTCCGGCCGAATTCTCTCGCTTCGCTGTAAACTTCTATCGAATTTTAGAGGCTCACTCAAGATTTCGTCCGGACATTTTTTACAAAAAATCTTCGTTAACCGAAATATACATGATTTTTGCGTGAAATACCAGAATTTTTTTAAAAGTAAGCTTAATGGCAAAATGCTTCAGTTTCCATAAACTGTCTCATGTATCCACCAATTTCTTCTCCATCTTGATTATAAAAAATAATTGGGTGTAATGCCTCCCATTGTTCATCTGAAGACGAAAAATTGAAAAACGTGCGATTTTGAACATTAACATTACGACGCTCTCCTTCATATTGAATTTCTACAGAAAACACGTCGTCCGGCTCTTGAATGTGACCAAAAGTAACATACGTATATTGCTCATTTTGCTGCTTCCATGGGCCATCAGTGATTAAAAAGGTGCGAATCTTATGTTCAGAGTCTTTGATCGGAATCCCACCAATTGTTAGACGACTTTCACGAATTCTTTCATAACCTAAGTCGCTTTCATATAGAAGTTCTCCAATTAACTGCGAGTCATTAATGGTATAAATGACGTAAATAATCTCAGCGTAACGATTCCCTGTTTGGAAAATCGTAAGTTGATCATCTGTTGCATGCCCGACCATAATCGCTTCTTCAAATGAACTATACACTCGACTTTCTGTATCAAACACATTCTCGACTTTTACTAAAGACATAATCAACGAATAACTAGCTAGAAGAAAGATTAAACTAGTGAAGAAAGCTATTAAAATACGTTTACTTTTTACTACAACGTAAAAAATGAAAATAATAGTTAATAAAACAATAAAAACGAGGAGCATAGTGAATGGTTGACTACTTATCAATACATTTGAATACGTCCCGACACTGCCATGAATCCATTCGAATAATGTAGAAGGCTCAACACGTTCGAGTGTAACAGAAACATTATGTGGCGGGACCTCTTCCGTCATAAAGGCTGTAATCATAAATGTAAAAATTAAAAAAACACTTTCAAGCCTTAACCACTTTTTCGGTGTAAAACTCGGATTATTTTTCAATTTTCTTCTAATTAAAAAGCCATTAATAAATCCATAAATAATAACTAGTAGAAATAAAATGTGTTTTAGTAGTAATAATTGTCCGTATGATAACATTAAAGAATTTACATAATCAGGAACGATTCCTTTCATTAAAAACATTCCTGAAACAGTTAAAATCACCACACAAAAAATAGCTGTAGGTGTATACCATTTTAAAAACGAATCCCAATTAACCTCATCTTTTGCACTTATTCCAACCACTAAAAGAATTCCAGCCCATACACTAACACTTATAAAATGAATGCTGTGGCCTACAAGACCTAACGACGGTTGTAATGAGGCAGAGTGACTAGCCTGTGAAACTATAACAACTATGACTATTGATAATAGTAAAGCAAAGTATCGAAACTTTCGCCCTTTGTCCCCCAAAAGGAGAACGACAATTAACAAAGCCCCTGAAATCAACGTCTGTATCCATACTTGACCTATATTAAACGTAAATAACACTTGTTTAACCGCATTTAATAAACTTAAATTTAAAATTCCAGAAAGATTAATTGCTAATGAAAAAACCGGAACACTTGTTAAGAATATGGTCGCCAACACTACAGTAATAAAAGTGGTTTTATTTACGTATAGTGTTGGACGATATTTTTCCGGAACAACCATTAAAATTAAGCCACCAACAAGAAAAGCAAAAGCTGGATATAATAATGCATTACTAATAACAACCAACATTAGCGCTTCCTTTTAGAAACAACGAATAAAACAACAATGATCGCTATAAACAAAATTCCAATTAAGAGCATGTTTAAACTTTGGTCCTGATTGTTTTCGGTTATTGTTTGTTCTTCGGCAATTTCGTCGTTAAGATCTTCATTTGTTTCTCGTTCTTCAACAACGTCCTCCCCTGTTTCATTCGCTTCTTCTTGTTCCGTAACTTTTTCTTTGGCTCCTTCTTCTACTTGAGGTAATATGACGGAAAATTCAATCGTTCCCTCTGTCGGATGACCATCGTCACCAATCACAAGCCAATTTAGTTTATAATCGTCGGTCGCGAGTGGATTAACTAACGTCGCTTCAATATATGGACTATCTACGATAAGTTCTTGTAGCGGTACTTCCTCGCCATTTGATCGAAAAATCTCAATGACACTACTTGATTCAATTCCAGCATCAAATCTTAAGCTAATGTCTTGAATGCTGTTTTCTATAACCTCACCATGACTCGGGTAAGATTGTTGCACATAGGAATGAGCCCCAACATAAGAACTTATTAAAAAAAAGAACATTAATATTCCCCAAAAACTAATAATAGATTTTTTCAACGAAAACACCTTCCTTAATACCGAGTTAACCACTTAGTTTTGTTGTATTTATATCATAACAAAGTTGATAATATAGTTAAAGCTAAAACTTCCAAAAAAATATATACCGCATTTGTTTATTATGCTTGCAGTTAAAACAATAATTTATTCGAAAATTAGCGCGACAAAGTAAAGGTAGGTTTAATGAGGAAGTGTGCAAAATGAAGGGAGTGCGGAGTAGACTATGATGCGGAGTATGGGGGAGTGTGCAGTAAAACAGGGGTTGATGTGCAAATTAGTGTAAGTTCCTGAATTCAATGTTGGCGCACAAGTTCGGCCACTTAACCCTAGTCTAAGTGCCCTAATCGTACTCTACATCAGCTAAAGGGAACGTAAGAATCTCTCTCTCGCCTGAACGAAGCGTCACACTCACCAAAAGGTAACGCGAGACCTTCTCGCGTGCCCGAACAAAGCGTCACATCACCCAAAAGGTAACGCGAGACCTTCTCGCATGCCCGACCCCATAAGGAACCTAACTACTGCACACTCCCCCCACACTACGCCACAACCATAAAAGCTATTAATTCGTTCTCAGTTTAAGAATAATTATTATACCAATTAATGAATTTCATAATTCAATATTTTAGCCATTAAGTATCTAGATTCAGTTGCACTAAACCGCTCGTAACTACATATAGTTTGATATGGTTCAATTAAGGTAATTATGAAATTCACTCCAATGTTTTAGAATATATTTTTATAAAGTTCCCTCATTATAATTGATTAACTAATATGACATTGCCACATATGTCTATAAGACCTGTAGTTATTGGTTCAGCACTTCAACAAATTTAGGAAATGAAATCTCTCACGTTTACTTCCATTATTTCATTCCCCACTCCTCTATAAACCGTTCCAAAAACTCCTCTAAATATTGATGTCGCTCTTCAGCTAATTGTTTTCCATATTCGGTGTTCATTAAATCTTTCAATTTCAATAATTTTTCATAAAAGTGGTTAATCGCTGTACTTTTTCCTTTACGATATTCTTCCTTCGTCATCTCCGTACGAACTGGGATCGCAGGGTCGTACATTAACTCGTTTTTAGCGCCGGCATAAGCGAATGTTCGACCGATTCCAATAGCGCCAATAGCATCAAGGCGATCGGCATCTTGAACGACCCTTCCCTCTTTCGTCTCCATCGGCTTCCTATTTCCACCTTTAAACGACATTGTTTTTATAATCATTAAAATATGGCTACGTGACTCTTGGCATATGTCGC
>SKOL01000656.1 GCA_007120055.1 Anaerobacillus sp. | reverse complement strand
CCTCCTTGTTTAAATTCAAATGAATATCTTCCTCTCATTATAAATTAAACTTTTATTTTTATGCAATCAAAGAGAAGTTATATAGAAATATGTAAGTGAATCGAGAAACTGTGTAGAAAACAGAGGTGGGTTTAAAGAAATGTAAGTACATGGAGAAGTTAAGTGACAAAGCGATGGTTTGATGCAGAGAGATTTATGTAAGTGGAAAGAATCTACACCAATGCAGTGGATTAATACCGATGTTGATAGTATATGAAAAATCCCTGCATCTATAAATTGATGCAGGGAAATGTAATGGAAGGTTCCAGTTTTTGTCGGACCTTTCAAGTCCCCTCCGCCTTTCAATGTCTAGCTCCAGTGCCTAGCTTCTCGAGCGTTTCGGTCCATCAAGATTTGCCTATTCAAGAAGTGGTTCGAGGAGGAGGCAAAACATTGCTGGCCCTCCAACGCTTGTCGAAGCTTCCCAAGGCACTTCCGCTTTTCTATGCTCCTTGGGAGATTTGGACGTATTTATCAATGAATTCGTAAGCTTCTTCTTCTGTCATGTCGTTAGCAAGCATAAGTTCACTTACGAGAAACTGTTTTGCTTTATCTAAGTTTTTACGATCTTGAATATGAAGTCCATTAGTACGTTCATGTTCTTTTAAACTTAAGTTAGCTACTACGTGAGCAGCGTCGATAATATTTCCTGATTTTAATAAATTCTCATTTTCTCTTGAATATTGTTTTGGATTTTCATTCTTCGTCTGTATTCCGTTTTGAAGAGCATAAATTAGTTCATCTAGTTGATTTTCTTCAATAACCTTTCTTAAACCAGAACTATCGATTCTATCCTCTGGAAGCATTAGTGTGACATCATTAAGAGGAAAGTACAATACGTAATATAATAACTTTTCTCCTAAAACTTCCTTTTCTTCAATATCTCGAATTGTTCCAGCACCGTGGTATGGATAGACTACGTGATCACCTACATTGAACATGAGCATACCTCCAAACGTTTTATTAAACATAAACAGCAAACAGTATTCTCCTAAAAAATAAACTTATGTTTATGAAGTTCACTTTAAATGTATTGTGGGAGAATAGTTAAAATGAAGCGAAGCATAATATGTAAAAATATAAGGTTTTACTATGCAGATCTTTTTTGAGGGTGTAAATATTATAACACATTTATGCGAAAAAGAAAAATTTTACAACAATTCACTGTCTGCTGTCTACTACTATAATATGTCCTAATATAACTATAATATGTATAAAAAATTTGTCGGTCGATTTTCTTAAACAAGCCTCTTATGTCGTAAGATTAACAGCTATCTAAAGGAGATCGACCGACATTTTCATGGAACTATGATAGCACTCTCATAAATGATCTTTTTTAAATATAAAGTTTAGGTGCTGGTATACCATTGCCTTTTTTAGTTGAATTAGTTTTTATGGTGCTCATTTTTTTAGCTTGTGCTTTTTTTTGTTTTCCTTTCTTTTTAGTCGTTTTTTTCTTTTTTACTTGCTCTGTCTTTAACTTTGGTTCACTATTACTTTCATTCGGAGTAGATGGTTCAATTTTTTGTTCATCTTCTTCATTTCCGCTGCTTCTCATAATGTTAATAAGTGCAGGCAAAGATTTAACTAACGGTCCGTATTGTTGAACTAAAGGACTAACTTGTTGAAAAATTCCAATTGCTTTTTGAGCATTTTGTAGCATTCCGACTATATTTGTTAAACCACCGCCTCCAGCTTGTGCTCCCCCTAGTAACTTCCCAAGTAAACCACCGGATTGTCCTCCGATGGCGGCGCCTTGTTGAAGAGGCATTCTGCTCAAGTGTTGAGCTCCTTGCATCATCCCTTGAGAAGCAAATGGTGTTGTTGGAGTAATTGGTGGCATTTGTGGTGTTGGTATTGGATACATAGGCTCCATCCTTTCATAAACAATATTCCTCTACAATTAGGTATATGCATGTATATAGACGGTGGTGCTACTAACAATAATTGATAAGGATGTAATTCGTAGTCGATTTTGATTTTACGAAAAGAATGGTATAGTATTATGTCTAGGATAATTTGATTATGTGTTCCTAAAATTAGCTTCACAATACATAAAAACTTTAAGCAATTAAGTGAATTTCATAATTACCAAAAGAGTCACATGAAACAATATATAGTTGCAAGTGTTTTGATGCAACTATATATTGATCTTAGGGACGAAAATAATGAATGATGAAATTCATTAAATTAGAGTATTTAAAGGTAGGAGAATTTAAATGATGAAGAAATCCAATTTTGAAAGGTTTCAATTAAAGCCATTTATAATTGAAGGGTTAAATGAACAACGCTTTTTTATGCCAACTGAAATTCAAGAAAGGTTAATTCCTGCAATTGTTTCAGGAAAAGATGTCATAGGTCAATCACAAACCGGTTCAGGAAAGACATTAGCGTTTTTGATTCCAATTATAGAAAGAATAGATGTAACAAAAGATGAAGTACAAGCTGTGATAACGGCCCCAACAAGAGAGTTAGCAACGCAAATTTATACTGAGTTAGAAAAGCTTCTTCAGTTTTCAGATGAAATGACTGCTAAATTAATTGTTGGCGGGACTGACCGGTTAAGAACGATTGGAAAGTTAAAAACTCAACCACAAATTGTCGTAGGAACACCTGGAAGAATTTATGACTTGGTCGAAGCGCAGGCGTTAAAAGTGTATACTTCTGAAATTCTAGTTGTTGATGAAGCTGACCAAATGCTCGACATGGGTTTTATTGAGGAAGTAGATAAAATTGCATCGCGTATGGGCGAAGAGCTTCAAATGCTCGTCTTCTCTGCAACAATACCAGAAAAACTACAACCATTTTTAAAGAAATATATGAATAATCCAAGGCATGTTCAAGTAGATCCAGCACAAACAACGGCTGAAAAAATTGACCATTATTTACTACCTGCTAAACACCGAGATAAAATTAAACTCGTTATTGATGTTGCTCGGAAATATAACCCCTACTTTGCGATTATTTTTGCTAATAAAAAAGAGCAAGTTGATGAAATTGCCGATGCGATGTTACAGGCTGGATTAAATGTTGATCGAATTCATGGTGGACTTAATCCTCGCCATAGAAAGCAAGTGATGAAAGAAGTAAATGCTGCAAAAGTTCAATATTTAGTTGCTACCGATTTAGCTGCAAGAGGAATTGACATCAAAGGGGTTACTCATATTATTAATTATGAACTACCGAAAAATGACCTCGATTGGTATGTGCATCGTGTTGGGCGTTCTGCACGTGCGGGTGAATCAGGAATTGCGCTATCTATTTTTGAAGAAAAAGATGAAGAAGCTATTCAAAAGTTGATGGATCGTAAAATTCAATTTTCTTTTGTAGATCTGAAAAGCGGTGAATGGGTTGTGCTTGAAAATAAGTTTAAGCGTAAAGTTAGAAAGAATACTACAAGCTCTGTTATAGTTAAAAAGGGGACGACTGCTCCTGCTACGGGTGGAAAAGCAAAAGCAAAACCGAAAAGTGTCAAACCTGGATATAAGAAAAAGGCAAAATGGCAACAAGAAAAACAAGAGAAGAGAAATAGGCGTATAAACAAAAAGAAATAGTTGATAACAAAGGAGAAATCTAGAGGATGAAACTAGGATCACACGTATCAATGAGTGGTAAAAAAATGCTTCTAGCTGCTAGTGAAGAAGCAGTGTCATATGGTGCAAATACGTTTATGATTTATACTGGTGCACCACAAAATACACGTAGGAAACCGATCGAAGAGTTAAATATTCCTGCTGGTTTAGCACATATGCTAGAGCACGGGATTGATGAGATTATCGTTCATGCCCCTTATATCATAAATATCGGAAATTCAATTAAGCCAGAAACGTTTGAATTAGGGGTAAATTTCTTGAAGTCAGAAATTGCAAGAACTCATGAAATTGGGGCAAGACAAATTGTTTTACACCCTGGTGCTCATGTTAAAGAAGGTGCGGAAGCTGGCATCAAGCAAATTATTACAGGTTTAAATGAAGTTCTAGAAAAAGATCAAGAAGTCCAGATTGCATTAGAAACAATGGCAGGCAAAGGTTCCGAATGTGGTAGAAGCTTTGAAGAATTAGCTGAAATTATTAGTGGAGTTCAATTAAACGAGAAGTTATCAATTTGTTTGGATACTTGTCACGTTCACGATGCCGGGTATAATATTGTTGAAGATTTTGATGGAGTTCTTAATGACTTTGATAAGATCATTGGATTAGATCGTTTAAAAGTGCTGCATATTAATGACAGTAAAAATGAGTGTGGTGCAAAAAAAGACCGCCATGAAAACATTGGCTTCGGTCATATTGGCTTTGAAGCATTAAATTATATTGTACATCACCCACAATTAACGAATATACCGAAAATATTAGAAACTCCTTATGTAGGTGAAGATAAGAAAGATAAAAAACCACCTTATAAGCACGAGATCGAAATGTTAAAAAATAAAAAATTCGATCCAGAACTTCAACAAAAAATAATGGCCTAAACAAAGAGGCTGGGACAAAAGTGTCTGACACTTTGTTTTGTCCCAGCCTCTTTCCTATCGCAATGAAATGCTTGAGCAAGTACCATACATAGCTTATAAGTAAACAGAATGCCAAAGCCAACAACCTCCGAAGCATAACCTACAAAAACTCAAAATTCAACACTCAAAACTCAAAATTCAACACTCCAAAGCACTACCTACACAATTCTAAATTGTAAATTTTACATTATAAATATTGATCATACTGGCTAAGCATTTCGTTTACTTGTTTTGCAGTCTTTGCGTCGACTTGTCTTTTTAGTTTCGCTAATAGTCGGTCTCGTTGTTTTTGGTTGGTTACATCTATCGTTTCAGAACGTAAAATAGTAATGATACTTTTAGCTTGGTTTTCGGTTATGTTAAATTGGTGCTGTTGAGCTAATTGCAGTAATTCATTTTTATTAATTGTATTTAGTTTATGGTTTACCATTTGTATAAT
>SKOL01000497.1 GCA_007120055.1 Anaerobacillus sp. | reverse complement strand
CAGATACGGTTTGTTCTGTAACTGGAACACCAAAAGAAGATTTCTTAAAAATGGCTGAAGCTTATTGTGCAACAGGTCAAGTAGGTAAATCTGGAACGATAATGTATGCAATGGGAACAACGCAACATACTGTTGGTTCGCAAAATGTTCGTGCGTACGCAATGCTCCAGCTACTTTTAGGTAATGTCGGTGTTGCTGGTGGTGGAGTAAACGCAATGCGCGGAGAATGTAACGTTCAAGGATCAACAGATATGGCTTTATTGTTCCATATATTACCAGGTTATCTTCCTGCACCAACTGGTACAGATCGTCATAAGGACCTTGCTTCTTATAATGAAAACGAAACACCTCATGGTGGCTGGTGGAATAACCGTCCTAAGTATTTAGTTAGCTTATTAAAAGCATGGTACGGTGATGCAGCTACAAAAGAAAATGATTTCTTATATGATTATTTACCTAAAAACTCTAGAAATAGCTCGCATATTTCATTGTTTGAAGCAATGTATGACGGAGACATTAAAGGGATGCTCGTTTGGGGACAAAACCCGATAGTCGGTGGACCAAACACGACGAAAGAACAAAAAGCAATGAAAAACCTTGATTGGTTAGTGGCTATTGATCTTTGGGAGACAGAAACAGCTGCGTTCTGGAAGCAAGAAGCAGGAAGCAATCCAGAAAATATCAATACAGAAGTATTTATGTTGCCAGCGTGTGGTCCATATGAGAAAGAAGGAGCAGTTACAAACTCTGGGCGTTGGAAACAGTATCGTTGGAAAGCGCTCGAGCCGAAGCATGACTCAAGAGCCGATTCTTGGGTATGTCACAATTTAGCGAGACGTGTGAAGGGCCTTTATGAAGGTGATTCTTCTACAACAGGGAAGATTATTCAAGCGTTAAATTGGAGCTTCGGTGATGGCGATTATCCAGATATCGATTTAATTAACCGTGAAATTAACGGCTATGATTTAAAAACTGGTAAAACCGTTCTAAACTTTACTCAACTACAGGATGACGGCACGACTTCTTGTGGTAACTGGATTTATAGTGGATGTTATCCAGATGCTGCACCAGGCGAAGAGAAAAATCGAGCGAAAAATCGAGATAATAAAGATACAGGAATGGAGAACTACCTCAATTGGTCGTTTGCTTGGCCGTTGAATCGTCGTGTACTTTATAACCGTGCAGGCGCAGATTTAAATGGTCAACCGTGGAGTGAAGATAAAAAAGGAATTTGGTGGGACGGAGAAACTTGGGCTAACAGTTATGACGTACCAGACTTTGCTGCCGTAAAAGCACCAGGAACGCCAGCAGACCCAGGAGCACCAGCACTAGCAGGACATTCAGGGGACGATCCATTTATTATGATGGCTCACGGTCGTGGAGGACTATTTGCACCGATGAATGATGGTCCATTCCCAGAGCACTATGAACCGTATGAAAGTCCTGTACCAAATGCCTTCTCAAGTGTTGAATTAAATCCAGCAGTCGTCATTTGGAAAGGGGATTATAACGATAAAGGTGATAAATCTAAATTCCCAATCGTCGTTACAACCTACCGATTGACAGA
This sequence comes from Anaerobacillus sp., assembly GCA_007120055.1. The sequence continues at coordinate 3,441 of SKOL01000497.1, read as the reverse complement.
GCACTGGCAATCAGGTTCAATGACTCGTAACCTTGAATGGCTTTCAGAATTACAAGGTCATATGTTCGTTGAATTGAGTGAAGAGTTAGCCGAAGAAAAAGGAATTAAAAATAAAGATCGAGTGATTATTAGTTCAGCTCGTGGTGAAATTGAAGCGTATGCAATGGTAACGAAACGCTTTAAGCCATACACAATTCGTGGTGAAAAAGTTCACCATATCGGAATGCCATGGCATTGGGGGTATATGGGAATTACAACAGGAGCAATTGCAAATACGTTAACACCACATATTGGGGATGCGAACACAATGATCCCAGAATATAAAGCATTCCTCGGTGATGTAAGGAGGGCTGACTAATGACGACTAAATATGCAAAACTAGTAGATACAACACTTTGTAATGGTTGTCGAGCGTGTATGGTAGCGTGTAAAAACTGGAACGACCTTCCGGTGGCTCCAGAAGAATTTAAAGGGAGTTATCAATCACATGACAAATGTGATGCAAATACTTGGAACATGCTAACGTTCACTGAACATGAAGAGGATGGTCGATTTGAATGGCTATTCCGTCACACAGCATGCTTGCATTGTACAGATGCTGCTTGTGTTAAAGTATGTCCAGAAGATGCGATGCATTATACTGAGTTCGGTATTGTTAATACAAATTACGAAAAGTGTGTAGGTTGTGGCTATTGTGTTCAAAACTGCCCATTCGGAATTGTTGAGCTAGCAACACATAAAGATGAAAATGGCCGTGAGTATGAGTTAGCGCAAAAGTGTGTGATGTGCGTTGACAGATTACGTGAAGGTGATCAACCTGCTTGTGTTGATATTTGTCATATGGATGCCTTAGTTTATGGTGAGAAAGAAGATATGGAGGCATTAGCAGAGGAGCGTTTAGCGGCAATTAAAGAACGTTTTCCAAATGCTAATATTTATAACCCTGTCGGAGTTGAAGGTACACAAACATTCTATTTACTAGCGGAGCCACCGAGCGTTTACGGGTTACCAGAAAATCCAAGAGTACCAACATCAGCAACGATTTGGAAAGATTACGCCCAACCACTAGGAAAAGCAATGCTAGGTGTAACGACAATGGCGGTTATCGGTGGTTTTATTTCAAATAAACTATTTAACAAAGACGGGCATGAAGGAGGAGAGCGTGATGAGTAGTCAACAACAAACGGTGAAACGTTTTAGTAAGCCGGTCATTATCGTTCACTGGGTGAATGCCTTTGCCTTCTTTGCCTTATATATTACTGGATTACCGCTTTATACTGATTTCTTTAGTTGGATGTACGGTGTATTTGGCGGTCCAGAAAACTTACGGTTATTACACCGTATCTTTGCGGTAATGTTTATTATTCCAGTATTTTTCATCTTGATTACAGATCCAAAAAGTTTCTTACATTGGATCAAACAAGCTTTTACGTGGCGAAAGAGTGATTTTCAGTTTTTTGCTAAGTTTCCAAAAGAATTTTTTGGTGGACATGTAAAAGATATGCCAAAGCAAGATTTCTATAATGCTGGTGAAAAAATAAACTCGCTTTTACAAATGCTATGTGCAGTTATGTTAATTGGATCAGGAATTGTGATGTGGATGCCACATTTATTCTCAACAGCAGTCGTTCAATGGTCTTATCCAATTCATAACATTGGTTTTGGATTAGCTGCAGCTGTAGTAGTGGGTCATATTTACCTTTCAGTAGGTCACCCAGGTTCTAAAGCGTCAATGCAAGGGATGACAAAAGGTGATGTTCCAGTAGATTATGCGAAAGATCATCACGGTAAATGGTATGATGAGTTAGTAGCAAAAGGTGAAATTAAAGAAGCTCCTAAAAAGAAAGACAAAGGTGCATAAGAATATCTTCTTAAAGCACTCATTATAGTGAAATTGCAAGGGAATGCTGTCCATTTCGGACAGCTATTCCTTTGTATTTATAAATAAATCTAGCAAAGCTGTCTAGCCAAGACACTCCACTGAATTTTCTACAGTGAAAGTTTTGCGACGAGTAATCGCAGGAGCAGGCACTTGCGCTTTTCTTAAAATATGAATGTTTTTTGAACAAGCCATCGTATGTTTCAGTTTTTAGGCTAATCGTGTTTTTTCTCACATGTTGTTATTAGTTAGATTGATATACTAGTGGTAGTCATAAAGATTGAATTTTGAGTTATGGATTGTGAAAGAAATAAGACTTACAAAGTTTATAATTCAACATTCAAGATTTATATAAAATTCGTTTTTAGTTAAATTTAAAATTGAGGTGACATAAATGAAATCATCAGTAATCTCCAAAGATTATTTAGCCTTACAGACAGATATTTCTAATTTACAAACGGAATGGCAAAAGAAATTAGAAGCATCTACTATCATTGAAAAACAAACTTTAACCGAAAAACAAGTACCAGTTGTTGCGCAAACAGAAGTGGTAATTAACTTAGAGCAATATAAAAAATGGGTTTTTGAGTTAGGAGATCTTTTAGTAGAAAAAGACCCTAAACTTATAAATGATATTAAAATAATAAAAGAGAACCTAGATGAAGAAGTAGTAAAGCGTTGGGCTGACGAAGTATTAGCTTTTAATCAACTATTTTTTGCAAAATACGCTGAAGAGAAAAATGTCGCGGAGTGGTTACCGTACCTTATCGCAGAACACGCGATTCGACCATTTTTACGTGTTGTATCTGAAGTATTTACAGAAGACCTTTCATCTTTAGAAACGAAAGGTAGTTGCCCTTGCTGCGGAGAGCCGATCCGATTAGCGGTGCTTGAAGGGAAAGGTACAAAAATGATCGTTTGTCCACGCTGTGAAGCAAAATGGCAACAGAAACGTCTTCAATGTTCATGTTGTGGTAACGAAGATCACAAGAAGTTAAGCTACTACACTGTTGAGGAAGATAAAAACTTACAAATCGAAGTTTGTGAAGAGTGTAATAGTTATATGAAAATTATCGATACTAGAAAGAAATATAAAAAACTAACACCTTTCTTATTAGATGTTAATAGTATTCATTTAGATATCATTGCTCAAGAAAAAGGCTTCGGCATACCGAAGGAAGAAGTTAGTAGTTAGTTTTGAGTTATGAGTGAAGAGTTATGAGTTATTGATAGCCTTGCTCCGTAGCTTAAATATTATCAAAGCTAGGGAACTAATCTATTATTTATAGTCTGCGAAGGATTTACTCACAAACAACTCAACACTCAAAACTCAAAACTCATCATTGAATAGGGGTGATGCCATGGACGCTGGTGTAATTATTTTGGCGGGTGGTAAGTCTAGTCGCATGGGGCAAAATAAAGCTCTATTACCGATTAATGGCCTTGCTAATATTGAAAGAATTAAAAATCAGTTAGCTAGCACTTTTGAAAATATCATCTTAGTGACTAATGATAAAGAGAAATATCGATTTTTAAACATTCCAACCGTCAGTGACAACTAT